>DMTJ01000400.1 GCA_003477185.1 Lentisphaeria bacterium | reverse complement strand
TAGCCGTTTAACACAGAATGGGCAGCGCATTGACGCAACCAGCGGTCCGCAAGGCATCTTTGCCATCTCCTTCAATGAAGGCGACACCGGGCAGACTCTTAACAGTATTACTATTGAACTTGACTCACCGTCCGATACCTTTGATCCGCGTACAGACCTTCTGCCGTTTCAGGCCCACCAGCGTCTGTATTTGGCAGCAGCCAGTGGTATCGTCCTCTACGCTGATAACGGTGACGGCGTTTTCGATCCATTGACCGATACTGCGCTGAGCTACGACATAGCCAACGATTCAACCTGGAAGGTTGATGGTGATCAGTTCTCTATCACTTTCGACCTTGAAACTCCAGAGTTACTACCCACAGGTGCCGATGCCAGCGCAGATTTCTTTGTGGCCGTACAAACCTCTAATAGTATCGAGTTCTTGGACGATTTTGTGATGACTATCCCCCAAGGTGGGATTGTAACCTCCTTGGGCCCGGTTAACGAGACTGTTACCAGCCACGTGGTGACAGCCAACATCCCAACGAAACTGCACAATCTCGTAATACCCGGTGATACGCTCAGCGTTGCAAACGGAGGCCTGGTTGCTCTCGCCGGGATTGATGCCTGGGACAGCGGTCGAGCAAATGGTGCTCTCGATAGCGTACGTCTGCGTATTTCGGGAAATGTGGCCACCACGGACTTCATGCCATTGGATGACCCCACCATGCCAGGTTTCAGCCTGTGGGTCGACAATGGCGATGGTGAGTTCAGCCCGCGATACGATCGTCGGGTGACCTTGCGGGATACCCGCTGGCAGACAACCGGTAGCTACGTGCAGATCGAGCTGGTTCCGGGCGACGCCCTCGCCGACACGCTCGTCGAAGATAACGATGTTGGAGTGATCGACTTCTTTGTGGTGGCTGCAACGAGTCCTACATTCAATCTCTACAAGACCTTTACGGTGGCAATCAACCCGCTGCTCAATAACGGCGGCGTAACCTACAACGTGAGCCCGAGCAACGAAGAGCTCACGACATTGACCTACGGTGCCCTGACCGATTCCGACGGCGACGGCATTTCGGACGACTGGGAAACCACGCATTTCGGCGGAACCGGCAACGATGCCTCGACCGACACGGATGGCGATACCCTGAATGATTACTACGAATACTTGGCTGGGACCGATCCCAACCACTTCGACTCCGACGGCGACGGGATTCATGACGGTGACGAAGACCCAGATCAGGATGGCCTGACAAACCAGGACGAAGCTGGCTATGCCACACATCCTCTTAGCATCGATACGGATGATGACGGGCTGACCGATGGCGAAGAAGCCACCGGGATTGACAACTTTGCTGGAATTACTACACGTTTGGATCCTGCTGCTCAGGTCACTGATCCAACCAATTCACACGATCCGGCACGGGCCCTTGCTGCGAATTTCGGCGGCAACGCCAATGACTACATGTCCATTCCGGACACGTATAACTATCGCCTGCCACAGTGGACGATTGAGGCCTGGGTGCGTTTGGAGACCCTTCCAGGCGGAACCCACGCAATTATTCTGGACAAGAGTGTAGGCGGCGAAGTCAATTATCGTGTTGCCGTCGAGACGATTGGTGGCGAGGCCTATCCGTATGCGACGGTGACCATGGCTGATGGTGCCCGCCAGTATAAGGTAGGTGGCGATGATACCAATCCAGCTGATCTGGGACGAGACGTACTTGTAAATGGTGGTCAGAGCACGATTCCGGTGGGGGAGTGGGTTCACGTTGCGGTCGTCTTCGATCCGACCACAGAGACCTTCAGCTTGTATCTCGATGCCAATCGAGTTGCCTATGTGCGTGACATTCTTGATGCTGCTGATGTGGACACAGATTTAGGCAATAACACATTGACAGCAGCCGATCAGGCAATCCGTGCCGGCCAATTTCTGGCCGGTCAGATTGACGATCTGCGGATCTGGGGCGATGTCCGGAGCGAAGATTTGATTCGCGCCAACTATCAGTTCGACCTAGATCATTCTTACACGTCTTCGATCTACGAACTGCCCTTTAAGAATGGCCCGGTTTATCCGGCACCTGGTCGCTCTTCCTCGCTCACGGGCGACGCCGAGCATATTGTGGTTCAGACCTATCGTCCGATGGCAGCAGAGCTGTCCGCTTTGGAAGCGGCAGGTGTTTCGGTTGTGAGCGCGGTCAGCAGCAATGCGGTTGTTGCTGTTGCCAATTCCGAGCAATTGGACAGCTTGGGATCGGTAGTGCGCTGGGCCGGTCCGGTTGCGGCAACCCACAAAATTGCCAAGACAGTATTCCGCGGTGCGGCCGCGCAACCGGTAGTCGTAGAGTTCTTCGACGATGTTGCCGAAGCCGACGCAATTGCGGCCTTGGAGGCCGCTGGTGCCGAACGCATTCACAGTGGCTACCTTGGCAGGACGCTCTTGGTTGCTCGTGCAACCGGTGAGCAGGTCGATTCGTTGGCCGGGGCTGACGAAGTCTCTTGGATCATGCCAGCAGCTGATGCAGTTGTTCGGGATGCCAACACGCATATCTGCCTGCATCGCCCAACGATCGATGGCGTGGTTCTGGCCCCATTTTCCGTATTCACGAATGGCTGGGATGGCCCCGGCCTCGGGACCGCAGATCTGACCTACTTCTTTGAGAATGGTACACCTGATATGGAAGGCGAGGAGGGCATCTGCTTGACAGCCATGGCGTCCTGGAGTGCAGTCGCATCCATCAACTGGACGGCTGGAACGGCTGCTGGTGCCAACGATGCCATCGACATTTCCTGGGCATCTGGTGATCACGGCGATGGCTCCGCCTTCGACGGGCCAAGCGGCGTACTGGCACATGCATTCTTTCCGAACGACGGCAGTCTTGGCAGCAATCCCGAGCCAATTGCTGGTGACTGTCATTTTGACGAAGCGGAAACGTGGGCCGCAGACAGCGCAGACGGCATTGTTTTGGAGGCGGTAGCACTGCATGAATTCGGCCATTCGCTGGGTCTTGGCCACAGCGACGAGACGGATGCAGTCATGTACGCATTTTACGGTCCTGATAGAACAGTTTTGCATGCCGACGATATTAACGGGATTCAGTCGTTGTACGGCGCCGTCGGCGGAACGCCCCCAGACGATCCGGGCACGCCAGACGATCCCAACGATCCGGGCGTTCCCGACATTCCCAACACACCGTTTGGCCCTCTGACCGGCCTGATCGGATATTTCAGTTTCAACGATGGTACTGCTGGAATCCGCGGATTTGATGGTACTTGGAATGCCGATGCGCTTGTTCTGACGGGTGGCGGCCAAACTTGGTTCGACAGCGGAGCAACTGCTGGCGAGTACGATGCCAACGATACAGTTCTATCTGCTGCGGCACCTACGGCGGGCACGGCTGGTACCGTTCTCAGCAACGTCCTGTTTGATGATGAAGATGGTAGCGGCTTCTGGACCAGCGGCGAAGGCGTCTGGATTGACAATGGGACGGTTCGTGGTGCGCTTGATGGTGGCGATACTCTGATTGCTACGGGCGCCACTGTTGGCGATCTTGGCACCGAAGCCAATCGCGATCCACAAGTTCGTCAGGTTGAAAACTATGGTTTTGGCAGCGGCTGGCTGAATGGCTGGCGCCATGCTGGCACCTTGCATGGCCAAGCAGATTTTGTTGAAGTTGGCCCACGCTTCACCATCCTAGTGGATTCTGATGGCGACGGCATGCCCGACGACTGGGAAGTCGCGCATGGCCTGAATCCAGATAGCGCCGCAGATGCAACCGGCGATGGTGACCTTGACGGGCTTACCAACCTCTACGAATACTTGGCGGGCACCAACCCCACGGTTGTCGATACTGATTACGATGGCATGACGGACGATTTAGAAGATTCCGATGCCGACGGCCTGACCAACGCCCAAGAACAGACCCTGGCCCTGCATCCCGGCCAGTGGGACACAGACGACGATGGTCACGGTGATGGGGCTGAAGTCGCGGCCAACGGCCAAGCTGATAATAGCGCGTTGACCCCAACTGGTTTCTCCTACAAGGCCATGAGCTTTGATGGTGACGCGGGCAGCTATGTCTCGCTTCCCGATGAAGCACGCTTTGCCATGGAGACCTTTACGATCGAAGGCTGGGTCCGCCCGAGCTCTACGTGGGTTGACGAAACCCGTGGTGTGATCGCCGAGCGCGCACTGCGCATCGGCGGGCGTGTCAACTACCGCGTCGCCTTGATCGACACCAATATCGACGATACAATTCTGGATCTGCGTCTCGAAGCTGCCTTCCAAGCGGCCGATGGCACGTGGATTACGGTGCTCAGTGATGACACGATTACTGCGGACAGCACCACCTTTACCCATGTCGCCGTGACCTACGACATGGCCAATCAGACCATCCGTCTGTTGGTCAATGGTATTCCGTCTGGTGCCGTCACCTCTGCTCAAGTTCCTGAATTGCTGACCGGCAACGCCAACGTTCGGTTGGGTCAGGGGTTCAACGGCCTCTTGGACGATGTCCGGTTCTGGAATGTGGTTCGTTCGGATGATGAGATCGCTGCCAACAGGGCAATTACGCAGTTCAGCACAGCCGCTGGAATGGTTGCCTACTTCCGCTTCGACG
>DMTJ01000285.1 GCA_003477185.1 Lentisphaeria bacterium | reverse complement strand
GCTGGCCAGAGGAACGGTGGCATGGGGCGCGCGGAGCAATGACATGTCGGATAGTTCCTCACCGGCATCGAAGGACTCGACGACGGCTGCGATCTCGGCACCAGTGAACTTGTCGGTGCCGTTATTCAAGTCACGAATACTGAAGGCCTCAGTAGGGCGCTGGTGCTTCTGCAGTTGATTCTCCAGATGGCTTCACGTTCCTCAGGACCGGGTAGATCGACGAAAAACATCTCGTCGAAGCGGCCCATGCGCAGAAACCCGGCTGGGAGCTGGCTGACGTCGTTGGCAGTAGCAATGACGAAGACGGGCGCTGTCTTGCCCTGGAGCCAGTTGAGAAAGCCAACAAAGTCAGCGAGTGCATTTCGCGCCTGGGCTTTCACAACGCTCGCTCATTGGAGGCTGACGCGGCTTCTTGATGAAGCGGTTAAAGGCGTCGCGCAAGGTGACAGGCTCGCCGTCGGAAAGTACCTGGCGAAATTTCTCAGTGACTTCTTGAGCCGTCGTGCTGGCCTTCCACTTGGCGCCATAGTCACGAGTAAAGCACTCAGGTCCTCGCGTTCCACTGTAGCCTGGCAGTAATAGGAGCGCATTTGGCAGGGAATTTTTATGCAGCTTCACGATTATTTCCCGCCCTACTAGATCCCCGATGACGGAAAAAGTAGCGCAATGCCCCAGATCCACGAGAATATTGGGTACAATTGCTGCGACGAGACAGGCAAACTCAGGAAATGCCAAGAGGCGTCAAATTCCCGGATTTACGCAGGAAAAGTGGTCGGGGCGAGAGGATTCGAACCTCCGACCTACTGCTCCCAAAGCAGTCGCGCTACCAGGCTGCGCTACGCCCCGACTTCGCTATCAGCGAGCTGGGTAAATTGCCCGTAGACAGCCAAATTGCAAGACCACTTCGCCAAAGCGCATTTCTTGGGTGATTCAACCGGCGATCCGGCGACTCAGGCGACGGATGTGCTTGCCTCTCGTAAGAGTCTCAGTATGTTCGGCAAATATGAGACCAACCAAAGGCGGAGAGATGCAGATGCGGTACGCGTTAAGTGACCGGACAGAGATCGATGATGACGCCACTATGTATCTGGTAGAGCTTCCTTTTCTGCTGCAATGGGGCGAACTGATGCGGCACTTGGCGGCGGGCAATGAGGAAGATTTACCGCCTGGGCAGTTCGAGCTGGTGGTTCAGGAAACAGATTTTGGCGAGCAGCACGATTTGCTGCTTGGGCAACTCGGCGATAACTGGCCCAACCTGGAGCCGATGGCGTTGCATGACATCTTTCGCCTACTTAACGAGGATTCAGCCTTAGAAGAGATGGTTGCCGAGATTGCGGCTGAAGAGGGATTCAGGGTACCGCGCACGCCGGAGGCCCTGCTCCCGCTGGTTCATCCGGTCCGGATCTATTTGGATGAGGAAGAGCAGGAGATCGCGATCGAGTGCGAAACCATCTGGGAAGAGCCACTGGAATTGGTGGTGCAGCGAGACAGAATTGAAGCGCGCCCGCTGGATGACTGATACTCGGTCCACCAAGCGGCTGCCTACGACCGCGGCGCGCCAGATGAGCTTTTATCTGGTGACCTCGTTCATTTTTATGGCTGTGATGGTGGTGGGATTCACTGCCTATTTCTTCGTGGTAGAAGATTTCGGCGGCGTTCTGGAAACATTCTATTTCGTGATCGTCACGGTGCGAACGATCGGGTTCGGAGATTACTCGCCGCAGACGAACGCTGGAAGGATTGGCACCATCCTGCTCGCGCTTTTACCAGCCACGGTGTTTCTTGGGGCATCGTTGGTGGTGCTCGAGACCGCAATGAAGTCACTCGAACAGATCTGGAGGAAATGGATGCTCGGCAAAAATAACAATCATACGATCGTGATCGCTCACACGGACTTACTTGCGAGCATCGTGCACGAGCTTGATGCACACGAGAACCCGTACGTGATCTTACATAGCGCGCCCATGCTGGACTTGCCGCAGGCGGTCGCCGAGGCGGTGAACGACTCAAACTTTCTCTATGGCAATCAGGGGAGCGATGAAACCTTGATTCAGGCTGGCGTAAAAAAGGCCGCTCACATCATTATCGCAACGCAGTCCGATGCCGAAAATCTCTATGTTCTGGTCACGGCAAAGGGGCTTAATCCGGAGATCAAGGCTACGGTTCGCGTGAACGAAGAGGCGACCCAGGCCCGGTTCCTTACTGTGGGCGCGGATTATTTGCTGCCATCGGCTACAATTCTGGGACGGATGCTGTCGCAGGCGGCCGTAAGCCCAATCTGCAGTAAGTTTTTGGTGCAGCTTAACACCCGGACGCAAGACCCGTTTATCAAGCAGGTTGAGCCGCTCGAGGAGGATATCGGCAAGGCGGTCCGGGAGGCATTCCCGCGCGCGGTCGCCTTGTACACGGATGGTGAGTATCGCTATAACGTCGAACAGGAAACGCTGCGCAAGGATGATGTCGTGCTGCTGATCGATGAACGGATGAAACGCTAAGCCGTGTTCTCACTGACGCGATGACTTTGCAAATGCAGGTAGATTGAGATGCTTGCGACGTCACCAGTTCTACCACTCCCGTGGCTGTTGTGCATTGCCGCAGCGGGAATGGCGCCTGCCTTTGTTCGCTATGTGCGGACTCCGCAACTGGGCTGGAAGCCGAAAGTGCTGTTGCTGTTCCTGCGGGCCTGCGCCTGGGGCCTGCTTCTGACGATGGCGTTGCGGCCCTCCCGCGCGGTGGTGCACGAGACTGCCGAGAAAGGAAAGCTGATCGTACTTCGGGACCGGTCGGGCAGTATGGCGGTGGCAGATGGAAGGGGCGGTGAGACGCGAGCAGGGCAGATGGATGCAGCCTGGGAGAAGGCGCTCGCGGCAGCCCCCGAGGTGGGCCAGTTACTGGAGCTTGCCGAGTACGACTTCGGTGACCGATTAGCCCACAACGGGGCTGATGTGGGGGAGGCGACAGCTGTGGGGGATGTGCTGTCCTCAGCACTGCGCGCCGAACGAGGCGCAAAGCTCCACGGCGTGATTCTGCTGTCCGATGGGCGCAACACTGCCGGGCGAGATCCTCTTCCTGCACTCGCTCCCTATATCGAAGCCGGGATTCCCATCCACACGGCACAGTTTGGGCGTGCGGAGTTCGCAGCTGGAATCGTTGATGCAGTGGTGACCGACGTGCTGGTGCCGCCAGTGGTAGAGGCGGGAAAGCCGTTCCCCATCAATATCTCCGGCCTGATTCGAGGGGCTGAGGGGCGTAGCTGCCAGCTGGAGTGTCTGGTGGATGATAAGCGGGTCGCAGACCGTAGGATTCAGTGCGAGACCGCTGACGAGAAGGTTAAGCAACGCTTGATGCTCCCGGCGATTAATGAGCCAGGGTTCTATCTGGTGACACTGCGTCTGGTGCCGCTCCCGGGGGAGATCTCGCCGGATAATAACGAAATGCAGGTGTTTGTCCGGGTGAAGGAAGAAGGGATCCAAGTGTTGTATCTGGAGGCGTCGATCAACCCGCAGTACAAGTTTCTTAGGCGGTTAATTTCCGCCGACGAGGGCTTTACGCTCGAATCGCCATCGCCGTTTTATCTGCGCACGAAGCGGGGTATCGCCGAGGTGCAGGGGCTGGATTTGTCCGCCTATAACGTCATTATTCTCGGCGGAATCGCCCCGGAGACATTGACTGCGAATCAGTGGCGACGGCTGCCGTCCTTGGTGAAGAACCGGGGTGCGGGCCTGCTGGCGATTGGTTCGACTTTCAATGATCTGCTTGATGATCGGTTGCGGCCCCTGCAAAGCATTCTCCCGGTACGGGCGAACGACTCGACCCTGGAGCATCGTGAGTTTGCCCCCAAGGTCGTAGGTGCGCAGAAGAGCCACTTTATTCTGGGGGAACTGGATCAGCTGTTGGGCTCGCGGGACTTTGCCTGGGAGCGACTGCCGGGGCATGGGATGCGGCTACGGTCTCTGACGGCACGGGCTATGAGCGAGGTCCTGTTCGTCGATCAGCGAAATTACCCGCTGCTGGTGACGGATCAGACAGGTCGGGGCCGGGTGGCGGCTTGGACCACGCCTGTGACCTGGACCTGGCGGCTGAACCCCGAGACCCCCAAGAGGCTCTACGACCACCTCTGGATGCGGACTCTGTATTGGCTGGCATCGCAGGAGGACGACATGGCGCGCCGGCTCTCGATTTCGGCGGGCACGACCTATGTGAGGGCAGGCGAGCCATTGGAAGTTATCGCCTCAGCAACAGATGAAAACAACGTTGGAATTCCCAACCTGGCCGTCGCGTTAACGATTACCGATCTTGAAAGCAGCGCTGTCACCTCTCAGCCTGCGTTACCAAGTGGTGATAGTCTGGTCGCCGCCCTCCGCCTGAGTACGGGAATCTATTCCATTCGCGCTCAGGGAGAACACCGGGGCCAGACACTTGAGAGCAACGAGCTTAGGATCTCGGTAAATGCCTCGCGGATTGAGGACGAGAATCTACTGGCAGACCCTGCACTGCTTCAAGCCATTTCCGATCGTACGGGAGGCCAGGCCACGTCCCAGGCTGGGCTAGCTGACTTAATGGCAGACGTACCGTTTGGGGCCAAGGTCGTGACCGTGCGGCGCATCGCATCGGCCTCGCCGGTATGGGATAATTGGTGGCTGCTGCTGGCGTTGGTCTTGCCGCTCGTAGCTGAATGGGCAATCCGCAGACGGGTCGGATTTCAATAGCGGGGCCGCCATAGGGCCTTGGCTAGTTCCTAATCGCAGCCTGTGGCTTAATCCAGATCATGCGCCGATTCTTCTCGGCAAAGCTGAGCAGGTTCTCTTTCGTAATCAGGAGATGGTGATGCTCAAAGTCTCGCGTCGTGTTTTCGCTGGGCTCCCAGCTGAGGTCATACTCGGTAAATCTCTTCGGAGCGGCGCAGAAGGTGACAGCTCCCGAGGCGATATAGCTCCCGTAGTAGTAGATGTCCTCGGAATAGACCGCGAGCATGATCTCCCCTTTCCTCAGCTTAAAATACGAGTGGCTGTTCTCGAACTCATTCGGCAAGCCCACCAGCGACAGGATCACGTTGCATTGGGGGTTGCGCTTCACGAACATATCGAATTGCTTGTTGGTCAACTGCAGTGCGCCAACAATCGAGCGGTGGTCCCGCTGCGTAGGGCTGCAATTGAAGAGCTCGACGGACGCAAGCTTCAGCCGGTTGTTGAAGCAATCATCGAGAACCTCGCGGGTTCGCTCTATCATCGGATCCGTGGAACTGCCCGTAGCCCGCGCGAAATCAATCAATAACACCTGTGCTCCGGGGGGGGCTTCACCAGCAATCTTATTGCCAAGATGCCGGACCATCGCCATTCGTTCTCGGACTAGGCGTGCTCTTCGTTCTTCCGCAGCCACAGTTGGAGCGGGCTGAACTCTGACGATCGTCGCAATCACCCCGAGCAGACAAACGCAGCCGAAGAAGGTCGTGGACGTGTCATTTCCGAAGATCCGCGCCATCATGCTGACGTGGTCATTTTCTCGAATTCGGAATTTCTTGAAGCGATAGCTGAAGAGCATCATCGCGATGCTCAGAAATATCAGGGCGATAAAGATGCGTGGCCTCGCATGGATGATCGGGTTGGCAGAAAGCGGTACAGATAGTTTCCCAGCGACAATTCGCCAGCCGCCAGGCGACGGGTCATGCCTAAGAAAATGATCTGCGGGGCGTGACAAGTCATTGGCTCGGAGTATTGTATAGGGTCAAAACTAAGCACACCCATACTTTCTCGTGGTACCCTTGATGACAGCGAGTCCGAATAAGCGCCGTGACGACGTGATTATCGTCGAAGTTGACAGGCAGTTTGTCCTGATCGACCAAAAGAATGAGTTCATACATGTCTTGAATGAAAGCGCCGCTTGGGCCTGGGCACACTTGGGCGAGGCTGAACTAGCCGAGCACGAACTTTCTGCTTTCGTTAGCGAACTCGCCGAGCGTGACCTACTCGGCACCAGTGACGCCCCGGTTTCAATCCAGGCTACATTTTCAGGCACCCCTGCGATCGTAAGCTCGGCCCCACTTGTTGTGGCAGCAAACAACTGCCCGAACTTCTCGGATCCGTTTTTCGAAGGCTGATATGATCCCTCGAATCAGTTGCATCCTCTGTTTTCTCGCGCTTGGCGCAGTTGCCGCTCCGCAGGTGACGTCTGGCGCATTTACCGTGGACATGACAGCGCCTCTTGCCCCGACGCTGCTGACGCCAGAATCCGCCGCCTCGATTCAAGATTTCTACGTGCGCTTCTCCGCTTCGGCGACCGACGCGTTGTCCGGTGTCGCCGAGTATGAGTTCCAGCTTGCAGGCCAAGCAGGACAGTGGACTGACTCAGGCTTTCTCGTTCGCCGTGACCTCGACTCAGCTCTTTATGAGTGGCGCTGCCGGGCCAAGGACAGGGCTGGCAATATCGGCGACTGGTCTTCATTTAGCCCGTTTGACCTTACCTACTCCGTTGCCGATGACCTGGATTTTGACGGGCTGTCGGACGCTTGGGAAAGCGACTTTTTTGGCGCACTGGGGGCAGAGCCGCTCCTAGACTCGGACCGTGATGGCATTAGAAACATTGACGAGTTCGATGCCCTCTCGCACCCGTACGAATTCTATTTGGATCTTCAGAAGGGCTGGAACCTGCTCGCTCTGCCCTTTAACGCGACCGATCAGGGCTTGGCAGAGTTGCACACGCACTCGGTGGGTGATCTCTGGATCTGGGAGAGCGATAATTGGCAGGCTGACGAAACGCCGGCAGCCTACGCTGGCTTTTGGCTATTCTCTAGCGACAGTGCCCCACAGGTTCCTGTAAGCGGCCAGCCAGTCTCCCACAACACAGTCTCACTTGCCGCTGGCTGGAACTTAACTGGCTCAGGCATCCGCAGCAATGTCAGCGATCCTGAATCGATCGTTGAGACCGCAATGAACTGGGATGGCGAGGAATACCAGTCCCTTTCGTTAGCAAGTCTCCAGCTAGAAGCCTTCTCCGGGTACTGGATACAGGCCGCCGCCGGCACGATCAGCTTCCCGCAGAACTAACCATGCCTTCGGTGAATACCTGGCGAGCTGTTATCGCACAGAGCGGAGAGTTTCGCGTCACTAGCAACAGCATGGTTCCCACCCTCCTCCCCGGTGATATTGCGCACGTCACGCCGCTTAGACGCTCCCTTTCTGCGGGTGATATCGGTGTCTACGTACGGGATGGCCAGCTCATCGTCCATCGCTACCTCGGGCGCGCTGGGTTTCGCGGTGACAACCGGGCAAACCTTGACCCTGCTGTGGCCGCAGATGCAATCGTAGGCCGAGTCCGTAGTTTCAAGCGAGCGGGGCGTAGGCACCGCATTCCGGTTCTCTTGCCACGATTGGCTTGCATGCTGCGCCCAGTGAAGGCAATGTACGATGGTGCAAGATCAACCAGATGTGGGAGCGCCGGTTATGGCTGAAGCTGCAAGCGCCGACTTTGACGACGAGGAGTACCAGGAGTACGAAGACGTCGATTCAGTTAGCACCTTGGGTGCGATCATCTTCACCGCAGTTCTCGGTGCGGGTATTGGAGGATTTTTTGGCACCGGTGCATCCGGGCTACTGGGCTTGATCATCGGGATCGCTCAGGAGCGCGGGATTACGCTCCTGCTGGCCATGGCTGCGGCGGGTGCCGTTACTGGCGCACTTACAGGATTTGTCGTCGGGTCACCGCTCGGCATGATCATGGGACTAGTCAGTGAATTGCGCTGGACCCGGGTGAGTCTACCGTTGTTGGGAGCAATCCTCGCTGGCTGCTGCGGCGTCATCTGTGGAATTGGCGGTGGTCTTATCGTTGCCATGGCTCTCGGCGCCGATCCCAATAAGCTTGCGTTTATAGGTGGGATCATTGGCCTGCTCGCTGGAATCCTTGGGGGCTTCGTTCTGGGCCTGTTTACCAAAGCACAGCTCGAGCTACGCGAAGAGCGCATGGAGCGCTTTCAAGACGAGGTTCCGGACGACGAAGACGTCTGAATCGTGGGCCGTTTTAATCGGCGGTGTGTCGGTCCAGTTGTCAGGCACACCACAATCTCTTGGGACTCTCTTGCGACTCCCATCGGCCGCGCCCCCAGCCGCATTCATTGAGTTTCGTGAGGTGCCTACCCCCGACTGGACGTGCGATGTACGGGCATCGGCAGAGACCTACCACAAGGGGATGGCGCGACATTGCTGTGACCTAACGTTCCGCAGCAAAACCCTGTGCATCACCCATGTACCCGCCTTGTCGACGCACGACCACTACCTGATTCTGCGGGATATCTTCTGCGCGCTGTGCGGACTTCGCGGAGCCCCTCTGCTGCATGCTTCGTCGGTGGATTTCGAGGGACGTGCCGTGATATTTTGCGGGGTGAGCGGAACTGGTAAGACTACGATCTCACGCCTGCTGTCGGCAAGGCACCAAGTCATCAACGATGAAATCAACTGGCTGCAATGTAGTGCAAGCGGATTTACTGTCGTGAATCAACCATTCTGGCGATTGAAAGACACTCCGGAGCCGAGTCTACCACTGGCCAGCATTTACCTGCTCGAGCAAGCAGAAACGTGCGAAGTTCGCAAGCTCGACACTCCGCTGGATGCTATGGGCTTGCTACTCTGCGCACCTTATGGTACCGAGGATCCGGCGCTTGGCGTCCGTACAGCAGCGACAATGACTCTTGCTACTGCGGCCCCGCTTAAGCGACTGCGATTCTCGCTGGATAGCGAAGAAATCGATCAGACGATCAGACGGGACCTCAGCGCCTGATCAGGTCAAGCTTCAGAAGTCGTTTCCGGAGCAGGTTCCGGAGCCGCTTCAGAAGAGGCGGATGGCTCGAGCTCCGTGAGGTCTTTCGCTGTAAACTGGCACTTTGGGTAGCCATTGCAGCCGTAGAATGTACGCCCGCGGCTGCTTCGTACCAGGATCTTCCCGTCATCGCAATCAGGACAGCTGAACCCTGTCTCTTTGTTTACCGACTCGATACCCAGTTCCTTTGAACGGGTCTCAAAGTCAGTAATCTCCTTTGCGTGTCGGCCGAGCACTTTCTTGAGTGCGCCTACCTGACGGTCCGAGAGTTTTCCCTGCGCTTCAAACTGCTGCGTCAGAGAATCCACAAAGTCTTTTTCATCGAAGGTCCGGCGTCCCCGTTTGACTGGGGCGGGAAATTCCTTAATCTCAGCAGACATGGCGATCAGTGCACCAATCTGCTGATGCAACTCTTCTCGTACTGCTCGCGAAACAAGAGACCAAGTTTCGGCGAGTTGATCGTAGTCTGGAAGCTGCGTGCAGTACTTTTCGATCAGTTTGCGCAAAGCATCTTCCTGCGGCTGACTCAGTGCATTCTCTGCATCCACCCGGTCTTTGAGTGAAAGGAAGAATTCTTGATCGTCGTAGGTGCGGCGTCCTTTCTTAGTGGGCGGCTCCCAAGTCTCAACAGCCTCGAGTGCGTTGCATAGTGAAATCGCCATAGAGCTGGGGCTGCCTTCGTTGCGCTTGGCTTGCACGGCACGCTGGTCACCGACTTTCTCGGTTAACCCATACTTCTCGGCTACGGCTTCCAACTGCGGGAGCTGCTCCTCGTATTTCACGAGCAACCCGATCACTACGTCCCATTGGCGCTCACTGAGCTTCTGTCCCTTCTCGAGACGGGCTTTGAGGTCCTCGACAAACTTTTTGTCGTCATAGCGCTGGCGCCCGCGCCCATTTTGTGCATACTCGGTGTCCGGGCCAAAAAGTGCGAGCATTTCATTCATGACATCTGTGTCTGGCAAAGCCAGGGCCCGCTCTACCCACGTGGTGAGATCGCGATAGAATTCGCTCATCATTGTACGCCACTCGCGCTCACCTTGCTCTACCTGATCGAGATCACTCTCCATTCGAGCGGTAAAGTCCACGGCAAACAGCTCCGAAAGCTTGTCGATCAGAAATCCGTTTACAGTCTGGCCAAGATCGGTGGGAACAAGCTTGCGCTGCTCGCGGTTCACGTACTTACGATTGACGATGGTCCGTGTGATCGCTGCATATGTGGACGGGCGACCAATGCCATTGCGTTCCAACTCACGGACCAGTGTCGCCTCACTGAATCGTGGGGGCGGCTCTGTAAACTTTTGGTCCGAGTCGAACCCTGCCAGCGTGCAGACGTGGCCATCGTTGAGGTCTGGCACAGAGGCAAGCTCATCGGACTCATCTGAATCTTCGGTGTCGCTGAGCGCATAGACTTTTTGATACCCAGCGAACACTATTTTCGATGCTGAAGCGCGAAAGGTAAGCTCCGAAATTTCGCCTGCTGGTTCTTTGGCCTTACCTACGATTTCAATGGCATGAATCTCAGACTCGGAATCACTCATTTGGCTGGCGACAAACCGGCACCAGATGAGTTCGTAGAGCTTGAGTTGCTGTGCAGAGAGGCCAAGCTTCTTGAGTTCGGCCGGAGTACGGGTGACATCGGTGGGACGAATCGCTTCATGCGCTTCCTGGGCGTTTCCTCTGGAGCGAAAGGAGCGTGGTTTCTTGGGCAGGAACTCTGCGCCGAATGCATCCTCGACATACTCTCTGGTTGCAGCCTGTGCTTCCTTGGCGATATTCACCGAGTCAGTACGCATGTAGGTGATCATACCGACCGGCTCGCCATCAAGCTCTACACCTTCATACAGCTCCTGTGCGATCTGCATGGTCTGGCTGGGAGACATCCGCAGGTTGCTGCTGGCGGCTTGTTGAAGTGTACTGGTGATAAATGGGGGCTGCGCCTTTTGCTTACGGCGTGTGCGCGTGACCTTTCCCACGGAAAAGTCTGCCGACTGTGCTGCGGCCTGCACAGCCAGTGCCGTTGCTTCGTTACCGACCTCGGCCTTGTCCGCGCCGATCCGAGACAACTTTGCCGCAAATTTGACATCGGGTTGTGGCTGAAAGTGTGCCGTGAGGTTCCAGTACTCTTCCGGCTCAAAGAGATCGATGGCACCTTCGCGCTCGCAGATCAGTCGCAGAGCGACGGATTGCACGCGGCCAGCGCTCAACTCGTTCTTGCCGTAACGTGTCCAGAGAATCGGGCTCACGCGAAAGCCAACAAGGCG
>DMTJ01000274.1:322-4334 GCA_003477185.1 Lentisphaeria bacterium | reverse complement strand
GGGCGATCTTTTTCCCAGTACTGCAAATAGCACTCGACGCCGACCTTTTTACAGGCTTCCAGCATGATCTCACCGAAAATCGGACTGTGAATCCCGTTCGAGGATTTCGTGGTCGGGAACTCGCGGTTGACGTTGTAGAACAGATGCAGCGGCGGATCATCCGCGCTGAGGTGGCTAAGCGGGGAGCATTTCAGTACCATCTCTTTGTAATCGTCCCAATTGTCCATGAGCCCCTGAATCGTCTGGGCGCCAAACGGCTTATAGGGCATCGGATTGCCAAAGGTCTTTTCTCCGATGCGTTCCTTGATCACGAACGGGTTCATAGTGGTCTGCGCGCCAGCGACCATGGCCCCGGCGACGCGGGACGAATAACGCGCATCCAGGTCATCGCTTTTGGGGGCGGCCACATCGTCGTGCAACGCCACGAGCAGACTAGAACAGCCCCCCGCTGAGCCGCCGGAGACCACGATCCGCTGCGGGTCGATGTTCCACTCTTCTGCCTTGTAGCGCAGGAATTGCACGGCCCGCAACGCCGCGTTGAGCATGGCCGGTTGCACCGCCCCCTCATTGACCAGCGGATAGCTGATCGAGGCATAGTGGTAGCCGGGATTTAGGTGGTTCTTATGCATGGTCTCGGCTTTTCTACCGCCCATCCAGCCCCCACCATGGATGTTCAGCAGCACGCCCAGCGGTTGCTCGGATTCGACCTGCCAGACATTCATCAGTTCTTTGACATGTGCGCCGTATTTGGCATCGCGAAAGGTCGGCTCTACCTGCGCTGGCTTTGGCGTCTCTTTAGCCTTCTCTTGCGGATCGGAAGACGCCGCCAGCGGCAGTAGCTCGATATTATCGATATAGAAACTGCCATCGGCCTTGGTGTAGCCGACGTAGCCCAGCCAGGTAATCCTGCCCATGCCAGGCGGATTCTCCATCGTCGTCTCGCCCAGCACAGCACCTGCCGCATCGGTAATCTGAATCTGGTAGGTTTCGGGATTGCGTTCATCGTAGGTGACCGCAAATGTCCACCACGTGCCGGGAGGGATGGTGCAAAGCTTGGCTATCGTTTTCCCGCGTGTCAGGAGTTGACCTTTGGCGTTGGCAATGATCGCGGTGAACCGAGTTTTGGGACCTGCACTGCGAAACTCAATGACGAAATCGACGGGGCTTTCAGCGTCTTGTTTGATGTCGGCGCTGTAGATCCATTTCGAAGCAGAAATCTTGGACAGCATCGTGCTGTCGTGCGTCAGCATTGGCCACACATTTTTCGGATACTCCGCTGAGTCCGTCATGACGAGTATCTGTCCGTTCCTTGTATCAGACACACGCACACAGGATATGCCGGTACTGAGATCGGCGCCATCGACCTTGGCGGGCGCCGTCCCAACTTCGAGGTTTTCGAAATCGTTCTGGTACAGGGCTTCCGCCGCAATGAGATTGACCGATACGGCCAGTAGGCTGACGCAAGCCAGGGATGTAATACGCTTCATCTTCAGATTCTTCCTTCTTTCCTTGTGGTGATGTGGCTGGTCATTTTTGGGCAACGTCACTTCCAGGTGATTCGCGCCTCCTCTTTCCCCAGGTCAACCCAGACGTCCGCGTGGGTGAAGCTGCGCCTGAAGATCCACGAGTCTTCTGATTCACGCTCATAGGTGCCGAGCGGCGGGCCCAGCGGCTTCTTCATCTCCGGGAAGTCGACCAATGCCCCGGTATATGTGCCCCAGCCCCAGCTGAACATGAAGTAGGAATAGGGCTGAGCGCCAATGAGGAAGCAGGCCAATGGGAAGGTGATCCGCTCTTTGGCGATCTCTGCTAATACCGGATGGTTGTCCGGGGCGTTTCTAACTCGGCCATGACTGTTCTCGAATTTAGTGCCCCTGAGATCGACGCCCCAGCGGTAGACATTGATCTTACCGGCGTTGGCCACGGCACGCATTTGCTCCCAATCCGCCACATACCTTTTGGGGTTGTCTCGGTACTGCTGCGGCTTGTGGTGCTCGTACATCACAGCATCGCAATGCGGGATGAAGCGTGGGGTTTCGGCGGCATTGTTGCAGAGCAGAATTTTGCCCTTGCCCATCGCTTGGCTGGTCATCTTCTGCAGCGTCACGTGAGCCTTTCTTACCTCTTCCTGCTCGTCCGGACGCATCCACATCCAGCCATGCATTTGATCCCAGAAGACCCCATCGGTCCCCGTTGCGTTGACGGCATGACCGACGCTATCGCTCCACCAGGTACGGAGGCTGGGCTTCAGAATATCCCAGGTATACCGGTTGTCGCCTTGAATTGTATGATAGGCGTTCTTGTCGGTGTCAAAAAGCAACAGATCCTTCTGCTGCTGATCCGACATTGTGTCGGCATTGGGCGAGAAATCCTCGGTGTACGAGGTGAATTCGTAGGCAATGGCACCATTGAAATAGAACAGAACCTTGATGTCTGGATTAACGGCCTTGAAGCGAGCCGCCTCATGCTTAGCACCAAGATCGGCAGTACCAAGTTCTGTCACGCCATGCTCTTTTTCGATGGCAATGAAGTTGGATAACCCCGCAATTTTCGTAACTTGGTTATCTGTCAGTAACGCTTTGTCCCCGAACATCTTGTATTCTTGAACCGTATCCCAGCTCCATTTTGGGTAGGATGCTCGGGGCGTAAAAGCGGCATTGTCACTTGTTTTGTAGGGTGGCGTCATGCAGCCTCCTACGATGAGTGCCAGGACAATCAGTGGGATCATTCTTAAAAACATGTTCATTCCTTTTTCTGGGGCCGTTGGGTTGTTGGAGTAAAAATATCACACAGAGCGGAGCCAAGCTCTGGGAATTGGAAAGAGAATCCTTCCTCATTGAGCCGGCGTGAGACGCAGTATCGTCCGTACAACGCCAGCTCCGGGTCTGTTCTTAGGAACACTCTGGCCCCAATCCGTACCATCCATTCCGTTGCTGGTAGGCCAATTGGCTGGTGTAGGGCGCTGCGTAACTCACGCATAAACTCTTGGTTTGAGACTGGGGTCGGAGCGGTCGCAACGTAAACGCCCTGCATGCTGGCATCCGAAATCGCGCGCGCGAGAAGGCGATTCATGTCCAGCTCATGAATCCAACTCATGCCTTGTTTCCCGGTGCCAATGGTACCGCCGAGGCCCCATCTTGCCATTTTCTCGAGTCGTTTCATGGCGCCCCCGTTGCGACCGAGCACGAAGCTGGTGCGCAGAATCACCAGTCGCATGTCAGGCAGGATGGCCTCTCGGCAGGCTTGCTCCCAGGCCTTGCCGACAAATGGCGCGAGGCCGTATCCTGGCGGTGAATCTTCATCGCAGACCGCGGTCGGGGGATCCCCAACAATATGCGCTGTCGCCATCTGCACCCAGACCGGTGGGGGCTTCGCAACACGGCGCACAGCCAGGCCCAGAACCCGCGTGGATTCCACCCGTGAGCGGAGGATTTCATCGCAATGATCCGGCGTCTTGATGCAGTCAACCGTCCGTCCCGCCAGGTTCACCAGAGCGCCTGCCCCGTCGAGGTGCTTCGTCCATGGACCCAAGGTGCGGCCATCCCATTTCGCATGCTCCCAGGATGCATTAGGCTTCGCACCCTGTCTCGACAGAACGACCACCTCGCAGCCCATCTCCACAAGATACTGCGCAAGCCGGGAACCAAGAAAGCCAGAGCCTCCGGCTATGACGACCTTTCCACTTGGTTTTGTGTCATGATTCATTCAAGTCTTACCTACTTCTCGCTGTCGGTCCTTTCGTGTTCAGCCTCGCTCGCTTGAGCAGGTTCATTGGTTATCTCTTCGTCATGGGCGTGCGCGCTTCCGCCATGGAGCGCGCCATACGTTCAACCACTTCAGGATACTTACCGGCGAGATTAGTAGTCTCACCCGGATCGGATTCCAGCTCATACAGCTCGATTTCGCATTCGGGTGCTGCGGTCTTATCTTCGAAGCCCTGTCGGCTTGGCAGAGCCCCACCACCACCGGCACCGTTCTTGGTGTCGAGATACCACTCGCCGAAATGACCGGT
>DMTJ01000274.1:0-306 GCA_003477185.1 Lentisphaeria bacterium | reverse complement strand
GCCAGCCGCTTTGAGTGCATCGGCAATGGTGACGTCGTCTTCTACCAGCCCATCGCGATTCGGTATCGGTACCAAGCGCCTCATGGCCTTGGGGCCTCTATCCGTTTTGTTGACCGCAAAAACGTGGTGGCGTACGGTGTAGTTTCCAGACAACAGGCAGGCACGAGCCGGCTGGCAATTGGCCGCGTTAGCATAGGCAACGGAAAAGACCATGCCCTCGCTTGGCATCTTGCCGAGCACCGGTGTCTTGAACGCGCCGTTGGACTGATAGCCGATATCCTTCCAGCCCTGATCATCCGCGTAGAT
>DMTJ01000030.1 GCA_003477185.1 Lentisphaeria bacterium | reverse complement strand
GACCTTGCGAACATCGCAACCGCCCGCATAAACCTCGGCTTAGAAATTGGCCAAGACGTCCAAGCCTACAACGCCTTGTTGAAAACTACGCGAACCGGAGTCCATCGCTCCGTCTGGATCAGCGCCGGCGCTTTTCAAGAAGACCTGAGCGCAGGCCCCGAACGAACCACCCAGGACGGCCACTTTGTCCTTGCCTTTGCCGGCAACGCCACAGAAACCGCCCGCGTTGCCTTCACCATGCCCGCGAGCTGGAACGCCGGAACCGTAAAGTTCGATTTTCACTGGCTAATCGCGGCCGGAGCCACCGCATCAGATTACGTCTACTGGGACATCTCAGGAGCGAGCAGCGTGAACGATGACGCATGGCCACCCACCACAGGAACAACAGTACAAACCACCGGCACAGTTACAGCAGTAGGAGACCTGCACGTATCAAACTCCGCCAGCGTAACCATAAACGGAGCAGGAGCGAGCGAGCTTGTCGAGCTAGAACTTGCCCGCGACCACAACGCCGGTACCCAAATCCCAGAAGATGCTCTCCTTTTAGGCGTTATGCTGCACTACCTCGAATCCGAAACCGAGCCATCCGCACCATGAAAAAAACACACCTAATCATACTGATACTCGCTGCATACACCGCAGCACAAGACCCCGTACCAGCCTTTGCTACCGGCTGGGCTGGGCGAGTCGCGATTACTACAGACAATACAAAAATAACGACATCAAACCCGATTCCTGCATACTTCGACCTCGACGACATCGACCCCGCCGATACTTTTTGGCAATCAGTCAGCAGCACCGGCGCGGAGATCCGCATGGGCCTAAGCGGAGGCTCCACATCCACCCAAGTCAGTTGTCACGTAGTCACCATCGACACCACCGCAAAAACCGGCCAAATCTGGTACGATGCCAGCAAAAACAGCACGAGCGTAGACGTCACCTACTACATCTACGCGGGCAAATCTGGAGAATCTGCACCCGCAGAAGACGCCGCCTTCGGCCGTGAATCAGTGTACTCGCCTTCAGGTTGCGTCGGTGCCTGGCACTTGAACGGGGCCAGCGTAACAGACTTGGACGACGCCACCAGCTACGATCTCGACTTCATAACCGAAAATAATACCGTCACATTTGACGCAGAAGGCAAACACGGAACCGGCGTAGAATTTGACCAAGGCAACGAATACATAAGGACCGCCACGTTCGGCAGTAGCCCTGACCTAGCAGTCACAAATATTGCCACTATGGGCTGGATACAAATAGACGACACTATCGGCGATCAGGTCGCGTTCTCATTTCAATACGACTACAGCAACGGCCTGGCAATGTTCAAAAACGCCGACGATCCCAAGGCCAGAATCGACATACCCAGCTCCGGCATCGCCGACATCCTCTATGCAACCACCCACCCAATGAGTGTCGGCACATGGTATCACCTAGCTTGTTTCGGCGATAACACCAACCGCAAACTATACCAAAACGCCAGCCAAGTCGCGACCGCCGCCGCTACTGGAGCTATGGGAGTTGCAACCACCAAGGGCGTCGAGTTTGGGGCTGGAATCGGCGGCAGCTACTTTCACGGCCACGTTGACACCGTCTTACTTTTCACCGGCGCAAACGCCACAAGCGAAGAGTTTGTCACCACCTGTTACAATAACCAAAAAGACAGCACTTACTACAGCAACGTAGCAGCCTGGGAAACCCTAGGCGGCGAAGTAAGCACACCCACTCCATCAATTCTGTACTTCCCCTAACCACCAACAAGGCCCGCCCCATGAAAACCGCCACCCTCATCCTAACGCTGGCAATCGCCAGCATGAGCCAAGCCCAAGATGTCGCCCCATTCATCGCAGCAGAAATCCAGCCGTATGTGACCAGTGTTTTCGGCGCTGTGCAAGTGATCGAAGCCAACCAGCTATGGCGTCAATCCGTAATCGTCACACGCGCCAACGGCGAAAAAGCATCGAAGCAGATCACTTTTGCGTATTCCGAGGGCGGCTTTTTCATCCTCGGCACTCACCACAAAGACGCAGCGCCAGCACTCATCGAAGACGATCTACTCACCCAAGGCGCGAAAAAACTAGCCGAGCTCATCGACAGCCCCGACCCAGTTCCAGGAATTGGAAAAGTCCTAAGCAACGCCCTATACGTTCGCCACCAAGGAACAAGCGCAGTTGTGCTTCAGCTATCCTTTACCGACAACACAAATGGCGCCTACGTGGCTTGGATCAAGTCAAACGGAGAGCTGGGACTGTACCCCGCCGTCCTGTAGCCACCTCCACATTCAACATCGCCACTCGTAAGGGTAGTTTACAAGATGACCATCGAGACACTGACCAAGAACAACGTACCAATGTGGGCCGCAAATATTATACTTGTATTTGGCTTTTTGGCTTACATGGAAATGGACGCCCGACGCGGCGACTTAGTAGCGGAGCAGCGAATCAAGCAGTGCCATGCAGTGCAAGAAGACGGAATCGCGGTAATGCGATCGCTGCGAGACAGCATGGCCTCCTATGCCGCGCAATGTGCCTCTCTAGGTGATGCAATAGATAACCTATCGCAAGACCTACGAGATCTACAGAACCAAATCCACAGAATCGAAAAATGATCACCGACGCAGAGCTTGCCGCGCTCTGCGCATCCGTGTACCCGCACGCCGTGCGATCCGGCAGGAGCCAAGGAATCCACGGCATCGGGCCAGATCGCCGGATTTACACCCCGCGCGGCTTTCGTCTGATCAAATGGATCGACACCGCCGCCCCAGACGATACGCAGGTAGCAATATTTCGCCGACACCATGCCGCCGTGATCGCAATACGAGGCACGACGACATTATGGGATTGGGGAGCAAATTTAGGCGCGAGATTCGGTCTCGGCAGTTGGCGCCGGCGCTGGGCTCACGTATCAGACCAAATCAAAAACGAGATAAGTAGGCTAGATAACGTACACGCCGTGTATTTAACCGGACACAGCCTCGGCGGCGCGATAGCCTATTATGGAGTACTAGACTACTGCGATACGCATTCCGCCGAGCTCGTAACGTTTGGCGCTCCTCGCGCGGTATCGCCCAGGCTAGAGCAGGCGCTTTTGCTCTCCGGCGTCACCGCCAGGCGCTACGAAGTCGCAGGCGATCCGATCCCCTGGATACCGCGCGGCCGCTGGAGATCCTACGGAGTACGTCACATGCTGCGCGGTGTAACTTGGTTGCCATCGCTGCGCAATCACACAATTAGCCACTACATGAGCGCAAGCCAAGCGCTAGAGAGCTAAAGCTCTCGCAACCGCTTTATTGTGCTCGTTTTCAGATAGCACCAAACCGCCCAAAAGCCGGACAACAGCCGTTTTCCCCTGCCTGTGGCCCTAAGTTTACACCCAATAGGTCGGCGGTTCGAGTCCGTCATCGCCCACCAGTTTTCTCGGCCGAATTTCGCCGATGGGACCCCGATGTCGGTCAGTTCCCAGTTCGCGCACGGTCCAGTCGCACATGGCGGTCAACTCATCTGCACTGTCGTTGGCTGCGGCAACCAGCAGCGTAGTGAGTTCGAGCCAGACACCGGTCTCGTGGCGAATGTAGCGCAGCATGTCGAGGACGGGCTGCAGGTGCTCTGCGCAGATCTTGTGGTAGAAGTCGTCAGTAAATGCCTTAAAACCTATGTTTGCGACGCCCATGCCGCTGAAAAATGCGTCCTAGGCGGCAGGCTCGATGTAGCCGGCGGTGACTGCGACATTGGCAACCCCATGGTTCCGGCAAGCACGCGCGATGTCCGCAGTATACTCGAGGAAGATGACGGGATCATTGTTGGTGTAGGCGACGCTGCGGAAACCGTTGCGGATAGCGGAGTTCGCAATCGCTTCCGGGGTGGGCGGAGTCCGCAACTGTGTCCATCTTGCGGGAAGTGGAGATGCACCAGTTCTGGCAGAACTTGCAGGCGAGATTGCAGCCAGCAATGTCGACAGAGAGGTTGGGCGAGCCGGGATAGAAGTGGTTGAGCAGATTCTTTTTGATCGGGGCGATACCGAATCAACTGGAGCGACCGTAGTTTGTTGGGGGCCATGGAGCCAGCTTCGCGCCGACGCACAAAACACATGCCTCGCTGGCTGTCTTTGAGCTTGTAGGCACGCATGAGGTCGCACTGAATGCCGCTATCTTTAAGGGCGTGCCAGTAGCCGACTCTCATGGCGCGCGGTCAGTGCTTGTTGGCACTCTTGAGTGCGGCACGCACGGCGCCGAAATCGAGCATTGGGCCAGAGATCGTGAGCTGCATCAGCGGCCGGTGGCCTTGCGCGGCGTATTCCGTGGTGATGCCCCACTCGCGATAGACATACATGGGCTGAGCCACTTCGCGGTCGCCGAATGATCCGTCCTGCACGAGCATGCGCGGCTCGCCCAGCACTTGCTCTACGGCCTCGAGGCTGGCGCCCATCCGAACGGCACCGAACAACACGCCGGTGTAGCCGGGGCGGTACTGAATGGTGCTAATTTTCCCATCCTGAATCCGTACGGAGAGACCATTGCGCAAGGTTTCTTTGCGCTCATCACCGCCGTAGTAGTAGACCGCTTCAGCGCGGCCGAGTGAGGTGAAGCGATCGACGTGGCGCGGGGTTCCTAGGACGCGGATTGCCTGGTCTGAGGTGCGGCCGACGATGCCATAGAGGGTGAGGAAGTCCACTTTGCGGGAGAAGGCGCGACCTGCCGGGTACAGCTGGGGGTCGAACTCGCGCAACTGCCGGGCGCAGCGCTCCCAGAGCGGCTTGCGGTCGCCATTGAGACCAGAGTACCGCCAGATCATCTGACGCCGGTGATTCAATAGCACCATGGTAGGGTACTCGAAGACGTCGTACATGGCCTTGAGCCGGCTGTCGGAGATGCAGAAGGTGGGGAAATTCCACTTCTTCCGCATGGCCAGATCGCGGGTCTCTGGGGAGTTTCCGTTCGAGAGCAGCACGGTATGCAGCCCATATCTTGCCTGTAACAACTCGGCTGACGCGCGTACAATCTCTACCTGCTGATGGGACAGGAGCGACTCGGCGTCTAAAAATACCAGCAGGATGGGGTTTTCGCCGTCGAGCAGGTCTTGATACAGGATCGTGTGGCCGTAGAGGTCTGTGACCTTCACCGGGCTGACTTTGATCCGCTGCCGTGCTTCGGTCGGCAGGCTCATTCCCAGCACTGCCAGAAAAATCAGTACTCGCCCAAAATACATGTTTAATCCTCGTGGTTCATCTGCATGGCAAATGTGCCGGTCGCGTTCGGAAGGACAAGCCGCATTGTCGTAGGTCAGGGGCCCGGGTCGTCCCAGATGGTCTGGCCGCTGGCGAGTTTGACTAATGTGGCTGCGTTCTGGGTGAGCTGGAGGCGATGGGTTGCGGAGTTCGCGCCGGCAAGTGAAAGCGATGGTTCTCGGCCGATCTTCGCGGTCAATAACTCGGCCAGCTTGCCGGTCTCGTCTTGGATGAGAATAGAGTCTCCGGCGTTGAGCGGACTACGCAAGGCGAGTAGCAAGACGATGCGGTTTGCGCGAGCGGTCACAGTCTCGGAGCGCGGCTGGGCTGCCCCAGGCTGTTGCGCGGCGGCGAAGCGCGGACTGGGGGCCATACAGCCGGGGATCAGCAGCAGGGCGGCCAACATGGGCCCGCGGGTGGTCATTGGCCGAAGCGCCAGAGCGCGATCCACTGGCGGTCACGAATCTCGTAGGGGGGATAGCTGGCTTCGCTGTCTTGGGCGGG
>DMTJ01000580.1 GCA_003477185.1 Lentisphaeria bacterium | reverse complement strand
ACTGCTTTCTTCATCATCAATCTCAATGGCAAGAATGCGAGCCTCATAGGGGCCTTAGAAGAGATTGAAAAAAGTGAGGTAGAGAGAGAGAAGCTGATCAGAGCCATTGCCCCTAGGATGGTCGAGGAAGCCGAAGAGGCAATCCAAGAAGGAAAGTGGGATACAGCGCTGCGAAACGTTACCTCCTCACTCGAGCTCCGGCCAGACAATCCACGCGGCAGCTTTGTCAAAGCGCGCTGTCAGATGGCCTTTCTCCAGCTTGATCAAGCGCAGTCGAATTTCAAAATAGCCGAAGCCTTGGCCAAAGATGACAGCGCCTTACTTGCTGATGTCGCGCAGTATCGCGCTATCGTTGACGAATTTCTCCCCGTCTGGATTAGCAACAAACGCACTCTGGATGGCCGACAACTGCACAGCATCGCCAACAAAATTCGTGCTTTGGACCAACGGTTGGCCGATCAGTTTCTGGAACACATTGACCATTCCTCTTCCCAATCCTTCAGCGTGGGTGAGTACCTGGAGCCGGAAGTGGTCCGCGTCATTGAGCGCGATCTCAAGGTAGCTATTACGCGACTTGAAGCTGATAACGGGATAGGGGCGGGCGAGCTCAAGGCCCTCTACCCCGTCCAAGGATCAACGGGCCGCGTCACGCTCGAGCTATTCCGCAATCAAGGGCGCATTGTGGATATCAGTGCGTTGGAGAATGTCCCGATCAACGACCTCTCGCTGGAGGGGACCAGCGTCAGTGACCTTTCTCCGCTTGCCAAGATGAAATTAAGTTGGCTCAACCTCAACAAGACTGAGGTGACGGATCTTGCGCCACTCAAGAATGCCCAGCTCATCGAACTTCACCTGGAAGAGACACCCCTGAGCTCGTTGAACGGAATTGACGTCAGCCAGCTCAAAACGCTGTTCGCTGAAGACTCCGCACTTGCTGACATATCCGCACTTAAAGACGCCCCCATTCAGGAGCTCCAACTCAAAAAGACAAAGGTAAGGGACCTCGCCGCTCTGGCAGGAAACACCACCCTCACCGTCTTAAACGCGGAATACACGTTACTTGCGGACATCGGCCCACTCAGAGGTGTTCCCCTTAGAGATCTGCGCATCAATCGCTCCCAAGTTCGCGATCTGAGCCCGTTGCGCGGAACCCCTCTCACGCACCTGAATGTCCGCAAAACGCGGGTGACCGATCTCGCCCCTCTGGCCGGAAATACCACCTTAGAGTACCTCAATGTCGGCCAGAACAGCGTCAGCAGCCTCAAGGCTCTGGTGGGAGTCCCGCTTACACAGCTGTACGCAGACCTCACCCACGTCAGATCACTGAACGGCCTACAAGGCTCCAAGCTTTCCACACTCTATGTCGATGACACCAAGATCACCAGCCTGGCACCACTTCTAGGGGCACCCCTGCTTCGTCTATCCGCAGACAATACCCGCATTTCAGACTTGGCAGCGCTCACGGGCCTCCCCATCCAAACGCTCAGCATTGAAAATACAGCTGTAGCAGACATCGCCATTCTGGGCACCTTGCCGTTGGCAGAGATCAGCCTTATTCGGTGTAAGCGCATCACGGCCCTCACGTCGCTCCTTTCCTGCAAGACGCTGGTGAAGGCCAAGGTTCCCGTGCACCTAGATCCTTGCGTGCTGAAGCCGTTGCCAAATCTCAGCCAAGTCTCGGATAGCCGCGGCCACTTGAAAGACATTAAAATCGTCTGCCCCTGACCTTCGCACACTTCCCGCGAGTAGTGTCGCAATCATGCCGGCGCGATTAGTAGTGTTCGCGCGGGCTCCTACGGTTTTGCCTTGGCTGATCTCTTGTCGGCTAATACAGACGAGCAAATTACACATAACTGCGGAGCTTTTCATCATGGCAGGTCTTGTGCCACATGCCTCCATCGCCAAAAAAGTGGTGATGGCCATCTCGGGCGTTCTCATCATTGGCTTTCTTCTCGCTCATCTTACCGGTAATCTACTCCTCTATGTCGGCGCTGATGCCTTCAATCTCTATGCCCACAAGTTGACCGAAAACCGGATCCTCCTCTACCCGGCTGAACTCATCCTGGTCTGTATTTTCCTCGCGCACATCGTGATGGGAGTCAGAGTAACGTTGGAGAACCGAGCGGCTCGCCGCCAGGGCTACGATCAGAAAAAGCGCCTCGGCAAGGGCACCTTGATGTCCAAGACCATGGCTGTAAGTGGCACCGTTATTCTCGTGTTTCTGATCCTGCATCTCGTGACCTTCAAGTACGGGGCATCCGGAACCCACACCCTAGCCAACGGTGGCGGCGAAGTACGCGATCTGTATGGCACTGTGCTGCTGGCCTTCAGCAACCCGCTTTACTCGCTGTTCTACATCATCGCGATGTGCTGCATGGGCTTGCACATTGCCCATGCCGGCCAGAGCGCCCTGCGCACCCTCGGCCTCAGTCATGAGCGCTATACTCAGCTTGCCGTAAAAGCCTCTTGGGCCCTGGCGATCTTCTTCACCATTGGTTTCTGCAGTTTCCCCGTTACTTTTGGCTTTTGCAAGTGTTCGAGTTCGAGCGCGCCCACCTGCGAAGTCCCCGCCACGGAGGTGATACCATGACTCTCGACCCCCGCATTCCTGATGGCCCGCTCGATAAAAAGTGGGAGAGCGCCAAGTTCAAGAACCAGCTCGTCAACCCAGCCAACAAGCGAAAATTCGACGTAATCGTCGTGGGCACCGGCCTCGCCGGTGCAGCAGCAGCTGCCTCACTTGGTGAACTTGGCTACAACGTCAAGGCCTTTACCATTCACGACAGCCCGCGGCGCGCGCACAGCATCGCTGCCCAGGGCGGAATCAACGCTGCCAAGAACTACCAGAATGACGGCGACAGCGTGCATCGGCTGTTCTACGACACCGTAAAGGGCGGTGACTTCCGTTCCCGCGAGGCAAACGTCCACCGGCTCGCCGAAGTCAGCGTAAACATCATTGATCAATGCGTAGCCCAAGGTGTCCCCTTTGCCCGCGAATATGGCGGACTGTTGGCCAACCGCTCCTTTGGCGGCGCCCAGGTCTCTCGCACATTCTACGCTCGCGGCCAAACCGGCCAGCAGCTCTTGCTCGGTGCCTACAGCGCCCTCTCGCGTCAGATCAAAGCGGGCACCGTCACCATGTACAATCGTCACGAGATGCTCGAACTCGTCGTCGTCGACGGCCATGCGCGCGGTATTGTCACCAGAAACTTGCTGACGGGCGAGATTAGCTCCCATTCAGCGCACACCGTTTTGCTCTGCACCGGCGGCTATTCCAACGTCTACTTCCTCTCAACCAATGGCCGTGGCTGTAACGTCACCGCGGGCTGGCGTTGTCACCGCAAGGGTGCGATGTTCGCAAATCCCTGCTACACACAGATCCATCCCACCTGCATTCCGCAAGCAGGCGACCACCAGAGTAAGCTCACCCTCATGAGCGAGTCCCTGCGCAACGATGGTCGGGTTTGGGTCCCCAAAAAGAAGGACGAGACGCGCGCCCCCAAGGACATTCCCGAGAGCGATCGCGACTACTACCTAGAGCGCATTTATCCAGCCTTCGGCAATCTCGTACCACGCGATATCGCCAGCCGGGCCGCCAAGGCCGTCTGTGACGAGGGCTACGGCCTTGGCCAGACCGGAAACGCCGTCTATCTCGACTTTGCCGAAGCCATCAGTCGCCTTGGTCGCGATGCCGTAGAAACACGCTACGGAAACCTCTTCGAAATGTACGGGCGCATCAGCGGTGATGATCCCTACCAGACCCCCATGAAAATCTATCCGGCACCCCATTACACCATGGGCGGGCTCTGGGTGGACTACAACCTCATGAGCACCGTCCCCGGGCTTTTCGTCCTCGGCGAAGCAAACTTCTCCGATCATGGTGCGAACCGCCTCGGAGCGAGCGCCCTCATGCAAGGGCTGGCAGACGGCTATTTCGTCATCCCGAACACCGTCTGTGATTACCTCGCTGGTTTCCTCAACACCACCGTTGATCACTCACATGCGGCCTTCTCCGACGCAGTCAATGACGCCAAGGAAAAGACCCAGAAGATGCTCGATTGCAAAGGCAAGCGCACCGTCGATGACCTGCATCGTTCCCTCGGCAAGATCATGTGGGATCGCTGCGGCATGACCCGCGACAAAGCAGGCCTCGCACAGGCCATCAAGGAAATCCCCGCCCTCCGCGAGGAATTTCATGCCACTGTCAACATCCCCGGTTCTGGAAAAGACGTAAACCAGACCCTCGAACGTGCGGGCCGCGTCGCCGACTTCTTCGAGCTTGGCGAGCTAATGTGCCGCGATGCCCTCAACCGCGAAGAATCTTGCGGCGGTCATTTCCGCACCGAGCACCAGACCGAAGAAGGCGCTGCCAAGCGCGATGACGACGACTACATGTACGTCGCGGCCTGGGACTACAATGGCCCGGATACCCCGCAGACCCTGCACAAAGAGATCCTCGAGTACGAAGTGGTCAAGCCTTCCACAAGGAGCTACAAATGAGTGCCGAAGCTTATTCCCTGACTCTGCGCATCTGGCGCCAACCCTCAGTCAACATTGCCGGCTCGTTCGAAACCCACCAGGTCTCGGACATCAGCCCCCACATGTCCTTCCTCGAGATGCTCGACGTGCTCAACAACAAGCTCGAAGGCGAAGGCAAAGAGCCCGTGACCTTCGAGTCCGATTGTCGAGAAGGAATCTGCGGTTCCTGTAACCTCTTCATCAACGGCAAGCCTCACGGCCCCGGCGACGGAATGACCACCTGTCAGTTGCACATGCGCTCCTTCAATGACGGAGACACCATTACCATTGAGCCATGGCGCGCCACCGGCTTCCCAATTATCAAAGACCTCATGGTCGATCGCTCTGGCTTCGATGACATCATTCAAGCTGGCGGCTATGTCAGCGTTCGCACCGGCGTCAAGGTTGACGCAAACTCCACGCCTATCCCCCTGCCTCAGGCCGAGGTAGCCATGGATGCCGCCGCCTGCATTGGCTGCGGTGCCTGTGTCGCTGCCTGCAAGAACGCGTCTGCCATGCTCTTTGTCTCCGCCAAGGTGGTTCACCTGAACACCCTGCCGCAGGGCAAGCCAGAGCGCCTTGAGCGAGCCTACAACATGGTCCAAGCCCACGACGCTGCAGGCTTCGGAAACTGCACCAACGAAGGCGAATGCGAAGCAGCCTGCCCCAAGCAGATCAAGATGACCAACATTGCCGCGCTAAACCGTGACTTCCTCATCCAGCGCGTCAAAAGCTGCTTTTCCTGCGACTGCTCTTGATCTGATGCCCCGATGATCATGCCAGCCGACCGTTGGGGGGAAACACTCAACGAGTTCCTGGAAGAATCCAGCGAGGACGATCAGGCATACGGCCCGCTCTATCAGCTTCAAGAGTCTGTTGATAACATCTTCGGGGCCAACTCTCCCTTACGAAAAGCCGGTGAGCTCGGGGGCCGCGAGTACGAAGAGCGTCCTCAGCAGCGTCAGATGGCCGTGGCAGTTGCGGAGGCGTTCGAAGAAAAGCACCATGCCTTTATCGAGGCCCCGACCGGCGTCGGCAAGAGCTTTGCCTACCTCATTCCGGCCGTGCTTGCTGCGCAGAAACTGCGTCGCCCCTTCATCATCGCTACCCACACCATTGCCCTGCAAGAGCAGCTCATTCAGCGGGATATTCCCCTACTGGAGAAGATTCTCGATCGCCCCATTCGTGCCGCAGTCGCCATGGGCCGCGCCAACTACGTCTGTCTGCACCGGCTCAATAACGCCATCAGCTTCGACGACCAATACCTCCCCTCTGCCGACCTCACGCCCGAGGCTGCGCGCATCGCCGAGTGGGCGCGCTCCTCCACCATTGGGGCCAAGACTGACCTGCCCTTTGTCCCCAACCGTGCTGCCTGGGCCGCCGTTTGCAGCGAGGCTGGCACCTGCCCCCGCGGGGGCAACGACAATGGTGACGAAGTCTGCTTCTTCCGCGCCGCTCGCCGGCGCCTCTTCAGCGCTGACATCATCATCGCAAATCACGCCATGTTCTGCGTCGATCTCGCCATCAAACGCGAAGAAGAAGTTGGCCTTCTCCCCGAATACGCCGGCGTTGTCCTCGACGAAGCCCATTGCTTCGAAGATGCCGCGGCCAACCACCTCGGCCTCAAGCTCTCCGCCCTCGGCGTCTTCTACCTCTTCAATCGCCTCTATAACCCAAGCTCCAACCGCGGCATTCTGGCCCGTGCGGACTTCGCACCCATCCGAGACACCCTCGACGAAGCCCGTCATGCCACCGACAGCTTCTTCACCCGGCTGCGCATGTGGATCGAACAGCAAGACCAGAATCCACTCACCTACACCACGCCGGACCACATCCCGAACCATTGCGAGAATGCCTGGAGAAACCTCCAGTTCTCGCTCACTCGGATGGCCGACAAGCTCGACGAAGAAGATGAAGCGCGCATGGAGTTGAACGCGCTCGCGACTCGCATCGAGGCCATGCGAAACGTGATGGAAACTTTCCTCTCCATGCACGCAGCCGAGCACGTCTACTGGTTCGAAATGTCCGGCCACAAACGCGACAACATCGTGATGAACGTCGCGCCCATTGACGTCGCCTCGATCTTGCGCCGCGACCTCTTCAGCCGCCAAACCCCAGTCGTGCTCACCAGCGCCACCTTTGCGGTAAACGGCAATGTCGACTACTTCCGCCAGCGTCTCGGTGCGGACACCGCAACCCAGCTCATTCTCGACACCCCCTTCGACTTCCAGAAGCAAGTCACCCTCCACCTGCCCCATCGTCAGCTCCCGCGGCCAGGCGCGCCCGACTACTCCAGCGCCGTCGTCGAGCTGGTGGACCACTACCTCGCCCTGACCAAAGGCAAAGCCTTCGTCCTTTTCACCAGCTATCGCCTCATGCGTGATATCGCCGATCAGCTCCGCGAAAAGCTCGAAGGCCAGGGCATCCAACTCTTTGTCCAAGGAGAGGGCATGCAGCGTGGAAAAATGCTGCAAGCTTTTCGGGATGATGTCAACTCTGTGCTCTTTGGCACCGATAGCTTCTGGACCGGCGTCGACGTCCCCGGGGCGTCCCTCAGTAACGTCATTATTGTCAAACTGCCCTTCTCCGTCCCCAGCCATCCGCTCATGGCTGCCCGCAAAAACCGGATCGACCAAAGCGGAGGCAATTCCTTCCGCGACTACTTCCTCCCCGAAGCCATTCTTAAATTTCGCCAAGGCGTCGGCCGTCTCATTCGCTCACGCAATGATACCGGCATTCTCGTCGTGCTTGACCCGCGCATTGTCCAATCCTCGTACGGGGCCGGTTTCCTGGCCGGAATTCCCGCCTGTCCTCGTATCGAATCATAAGGCCCTAGCCATGACTACCCCGGAGCCTCGCCCCTCCCGCGCCTTGCCGGAGAACTTCAACGACATCGTGCTCGCCGCGACTGCGGCCAAGGACGAAAGCGCCCTTTCCGCCATCTACGAACACGTCTTCAAACTTCCAGTCTGGCACTTCCTCGCAGATGCCGAAATGCCCGACAAGCCCCAACTCGGCTCCGTCGACGGCGAGATCAGCCTGCTCATCTTTACCGACCAGGCTGAACTGGTGGCCTGCGCCAAGGCGCTCGACTATGAAGACGAGGATGGCAGCTGTCACATGTTCTCTGTGCGCGTTCCCGATGCCGTCCCGTACATCGCCAAGCTCGGCGGCTTCGGCGTCGAGCAAGCCGTCTTCAACTTCCGCAGTGACGCGGCCCCCTTCCCGCTTCGCGTCGCCGATGCCCAAGTCATCTACGACCGCGTCGGCTCAGACTAATTCTTGACTAAACATTGGCGGCGCTCCAAATTTCCTCCGAGTTTAGCACAGCATAAGTTCATAACCCGTTGCAATTAGCAGCTTTAGATGTGCTACGCGCGCACTCGCATCCAGCATGTCGCACAGTGAAAGCGGTGAACTCCAACGAGTTTGCTGCACGAAATTACAGATTCGCTGCCTAAATCAACCGACCGACAGCCTTGCAATCCTGCCGCTATTACGCATTGTACCCGCCTTTCCGATGTGCGCGATTAGCTCAGCTGGCTAGAGCGCTACCTTGACATGGTAGAGGTCACAGGTTCGAGTCCTGTATCGCGCACCACTTTTTGCGGACTCCGCAAAACCCGTCGGACGGCACCGCGCCTGATGCATGATTTTGCTGGAGAGATTCTCCCCCTTCCAGGCGCGCCCCACAGGTTCCTACTTCTATGCAATCCCCGAAGTCATTGCTCAGCCGCCGGATCGAATCCGCGCTCAGAACTCTTCTCCCCGCCGATGCGGAACTGCCCTTCCCCTTAATTGTTCCCACTCAGAATCCCGACTTTGGCGACTTCCAGTGTAACGCCGCCATGGGCCTTGCACGCGTCTTGCGCAAGGCACCTCGTCAGATCGCCCAGGACATCGTCGCCGCGCTAGACGTCGCAGGCCTCTGCGCCGAACCCGAGATTGCCGGCCCAGGCTTTATCAATCTGCGGATCAATCCTGATGTAACCGTCAGCTGTCTCCAGGAAATGAGCCAAGACCAGCGCCTCGGACTACCTACTGTAGCCGAGCCACAGAGCATCGTGGTCGACTTCTCCGGGCCCAACTTGGCCAAAGAAATGCACGTGGGGCATCTGCGCAGCACCATTATCGGCGACAGCATCTGCCGCTTCCTCGAGTTTGAAGGGCATGCCGTCTCGCGCATGAATCACGTTGGCGACTGGGGCACGCAATTTGGCATGTTGCTGCACTACCTGCGGACTACGCAACCCGAAGCTATTGAGCAGCCAGACAGCTTTGCGATTGACGACCTTGAGACCTTCTACCGGGAGGCCAAGCTTGCCTTCGACGCCTCCGACGAATTCAAGACTGCCGCGCGAAAAGTCGTCGTTGAGCTCCAGGCTGGCGATCCTGACATTCTCGCCATCTGGCGCGTCTTCTGTGAAGAATCGCTGCGCCATTGCCATGCCATCTACAAGCGTCTCGACATCAAGATCGAAGACCGCGGCGAGTCTGCTTATAATGATGCCTTGAAGGGAATCGTCGATAGCCTTCAGGAGGCTGAGATCGCCGAGATCTCGCAGGGCGCAGTCTGCGTCTTTATCGAAGGCTACGAGACGCCCATGCTGGTGCAGAAATCAGATGGCGGCTACATCTACGCCACCACCGACCTCGCGGCCATTCGCCACCGCATCCAGGTCCAAGAGGCTGACCAGGTCATCTACGTCACAGATGCCCGCCAACACGAGCACTTTGACAAAGCATTTCAGACCGCCGAACGCATGGGCTGGGCACCCGCTGATGCCTTGCGCCACGTCGGCTTCGGCATGATGCTCGGCGCAGACGGCAAGCCGTTCAAGACTCGTACTGGCGGCACCGTCAAGCTCAAGGACCTGCTCCAAGAGGCCGAAGAGCAGGCGTTCACCGTCACCCGCGAGCTTGGCTCAGACCACCTCACCGAAGAAGACCTGCCCGCCGTCTCCAGAACCATCGGAATCGCCTCTGTGAAATACGCAGATCTGCTCCACGCCGTCGGTACCGATTATCGCTTCAGCTGGGAGAAAATGCTGTCCAAGGACGGCAACACTGCTGTTTACCTGCTCATGACCTACGCACGAACTCGCTCCTTGGGCACCAAGGGGGGCATCGACGTCCAGAACCTCGTCGGAACCGTCCCGTTTCTGCTCGAAACCCCACAAGAGCAGAAGCTGGCCAAGAAGCTGCTCGCCACGCTCGACGTCTGGCCGCAGGTCGTCGGCGAGCTCGCGCCGAACGTCCTGCTGCAGCACCTCTACGAGCTCTCACAAGATTTCAGTGGGGTGTGGAACGCCTGCCCTGTCTGGAAAGACGGCGTCGATCCTGCTGTGCGCGACAGCCGTCTCGCCATTGCTGGCCTGCTCGGAAACGTCATTGCCTGGGGCCTGAACATGATCGGTGTGGAACCGCTGGAGCGCATGTGATGCGTTGGCTCGCCTTGCTGAGCCTGAGCTTTTCGCTGTTGTGCTCCTGTGCATCCCAGCCCGAGGCTCCTGCCGGTCCCGTCACCGCCATTCCAGAGGCTACGGACATTCAAAGCTATTGGTACCCGCACGGTGCCGAAATCTCGCGCTACGCCCTATCCCAAGGGCGTTACGGCAACACCCACGCTGGCGACGCCGTGCTCATCTTCGTCACCGAGCCCTTTGATCCTCTGACCCAAGTGAAGTCCGATGCGCCAGAGCGTGATCAGGCCACGCCAGTGCTGAAATTGAACGCCACACGGTCATTCACAACCGGAGTCTATCCCTACACCGCCATGACCTCAGCATTCGCGCCGATCAGCCAACCAGTGCTCTTGAAGGCCAGCTGTGGTGTCCAAGAGTGGTGCGGCCAAGTCTTCACGCAGCTCAATCGCTGGCCCGAGCACCTCCAGCTACGACAGTACTCGTACTTCCAGAGTGAGGGCGACACCGACACCAAGCTGCCGCTCGCGCAGACAGAGGATGGACTGTGGCTCCGGATCCGCTTGGCACCCGAGACCTTGCCTACCGGCTCCATCTCCTTCATTCCCAGCTTAGTCTACACCCGGTTTGCCCATGTTCCCGTTGCAGCCTCGCCTGCCACCGCCACGCTTCAAGAAGCACTAGGCGGGTTGCGCAGCTACCGCCTCCAATACACAGAGCTCCAGCGAACCGTCGAAATCACCTTCAGCGCCGCCTTCCCGCACCTGATCGAGAGTTGGAGCGAAACCTACCCCGAGGCTCCTGGCCGCGAACCTGTCACCACCACCGCCCGCCGCACCCACACCCGCATGCTGCCCTACTGGGCCCATAACAAGCCAGCTGACGGCCCCTGGCGCGAGACCATCGGCCTCCCGCAATAACCCGCCGCTACTTACGCAGCACCAGATTTCGCTGCTGCCGATCCATCGCTGGGACTATTGGGCGATTTGTAGGACCGCTTCTCCGTACGCGTCACTCTGATAGTAGAGGGGCGGGCACAGAGACCCGTCGTACCGAGGAATGTAGCTGGGGCGCGAAGCCAGTTGCGTGAGGTGCTTACTCCATATCAGAAAGCAGGAAAAGCGGCTCATCAGGCAACCTCAAAACGCAAGCCATCATGGGCCAGGTCTACCTGCGCGGGCAAGCGCGCCGAGGTCTCTGCGTGTAGGCCGATAAAATGGGTCAGGTGCGTGAGATACAGCTGAGGGGCAGCAATCCGCTCAGCCCACTCCAGCGCCTCCTCCAGATTCAAGTGCGATGGATGCTTCCAATCCTGCCTCCACAACGCTGACAGCACCACCACGTTTGCGGACTTCGCAGCCTCCACGGTCTCATCTGGCAGGTGCTTGCAATCGGTGAGATACACCAGCAC
>DMTJ01000115.1 GCA_003477185.1 Lentisphaeria bacterium | reverse complement strand
TGGTCCCTAACTTCGCCCAAGCCATCGGCCTCGCTGGCATCAGCTTTGACCTGTCCATGTTCGAAGGTAGCGTGTGATTCCAGAAATCGAGCTATCCGTCATCGACAGGCTCTCCGTCCTGCTGCTCGCCCTTGCAGCTGCATTCGGTGCCTTCGCCTTTTCTGCCTCCGTGATTCGCATCAGCGACGACCTGCGTCGCCGCATGCTCGAAGAGACAGAGCTGGAACTCCGCGAGCTGCTCCTCCAGCTTCCGGCCAATCAGCTGATCTCTGCCGCCGCCGCTCTCGGCTCGTTTGGCGGTGTCCTGGCGTTCTTCGTCGTCGGTGCCATGGGCCGGGGCTTCGACATCAGCGCTGGCATTGTCGCCGCCGCCGTGGTCTTCGTTGTCGCGCTGCTTCTGCCTAAACTAATTCTACGAATCCTGCGCCAACGCCGGCGTGAGAAGCTCGGCAACCAACTCGAAGAAGCCCTCGGGAGCATGAGTAATTCGCTCAAAGCTGGCTTCAGCATCCAGCAAGCGCTCGAAGCGATCGTCCAACAGGGGCACCAGCCTATCAGCGTCGAGTTTAAGATGGTCATTCAGCAAACCCGCCTCGGCATGTCCCTGGACGACGCCCTGCGTGACATGGCACGCCGCGTTCAGCTCGAGGACTTTCAACTCACCTCTTCCGCTATAGCCGCTGCGCGCATCACCGGCGGCGACCTTACCGGTGTGCTCGAACGTCTCGCCCACATGATCCGCGAGCGCAGGCGCATCCAGCGACGCGTCCAATCCCTGACTGCCCAAGGCCGCCTCCAGGGGCTACTTCTTGCCGTCCTCCCCTTTCTCATGCTCCTGCTGTTCTTCGCCATCCGTCCCAAGATGATCATCGGCTTCTTTCAGGCGCCGATCGGCATCGCCTGCTTCATCCTTTGCATGATCCTGCAGGGCATCGGCTACCTCTTTACCCGCAAGATCGTGAACATCGACATATGAGCGCAGATCTCGCCATCGCCACATGCTGGAGCCTCGCGGCAGGTGCCATCAGCTGGGCTGCCTCCGGTGCTCTACTCAGCGTCAAGTTTGAGCGCAGCCAGATCAAGCGCGCCAATCTGCCAATCATGTTTCGCATGCTCATGCCTTTGGTCGGTTTCGTCCTTCCCCTGGCCCGACGGCCCCGCATGGCGAAAGTCACCGAGAGCACTGATCGCAAGCTCATCCAGGCTGGCATCGATGACACCATAGACGCCGGGACTTACCTTTCCCTCGCCATGCTCCACGCCATCGTCCTCTCCTGTCTCGGGCTCATCTTCATGCTTGCCCCGGCAACATTCTACAAGCTCTTCGGCGTCTTACTCATGATCTACGGTGCGCTATTTCCCCAGACTTGGCTGCGCATCACCATCCGCAAGCGCCACATCGAGATCCAGCGCGCCCTGCCCAACGTCCTCGACCTGCTCACCCTCTCCGTCGAAGCCGGTCGAGACTTCCTCACCGCGCTCCAAGACATCCTTGCCTCCCGCGACGACGACGCCCTCAGCGTCGAACTACGTCGTGTCTTTCGCGAGACCCAGCTCGGCAAGACCCGGCGCGAAGCCCTCAGCGCCCTCTCCCACCGCGTTCGCCACCCCGACCTCAGCTCCGTGGTCGACACCTTGGTCCAAGCAGACGAGCTTGGCGTCAGTATTTCAAACATCCTCCGGATTCTCGGCGACCAGATGCGCCAGAAGCGCTATTTCATCGCTGAGAAGAAGGCCAACGAAGCCCCCACCAAGCTCCTGTTTCCCTTGATCATCTTCATCTTTCCTGCTGTGATCATCACCGTGCTCGCGCCGATCCTGATCTTTTACACCCAGCAGTTTCAGTGATTCATAACGCCGACACCGATACGTGCTTGGCGACCGCTCCGCTCCACGCCGACACATTCTGGCTCAGGCTCTCCGGCCTGATGCTGCGCACTACCTTCCCGGCTGGCTCTGATGCCCTGATCTTCACCACCCGTGGCTTGCACACCTGTTTCCTGCGTCTACCCATCGACATCCTCTTCGTGGATGCCACTCACCAGGTTTGCGGACTCCGCAACGCCCTGCCCTCGTGGCGCTTCGTGCTCCAGCGCCGGGCAAAGTTCGCCATCGAGCTCCCCGCTGGCGTCATCCGCGACAGCGGCACAGAAGTAGGCCACCACCTCCTCTGGGACTAGCCATTTGCAGGAGCCGTGGAAGTCAAATCCACCATGATCGAGCTCAACCGCCGGCTGCACTTGGCTGCGCACACAGCCGAGCAACTAAGGGCCCGCGCTGTGGTCGCGGTCCAGGTGTCTCAGTTGCAGAAACTGCTTCGACACGAGCTCTCAAATCTCCAATTGCACATCCAAAAAGTCAGGGCAGACTCATACGCCACCGCGTAGAGCTACGCGGCCTATCGCAGCACGCTCTTCCGCGCGCGTCCTCTGCAAACTAGGCATTCGCGTCAGCCAGCGGCACACTGAGCTAGATTCACTCATCGATCAGTTCGCTGCTTTATTTTGGGCCTAGATCCCGGCCGCGAATCCTGGCTCTCGCAAAAAACACCGCAACGTCAAAACGAGACTCGACAGGCTCCCCATATCCGCGATCTGGACAGGAATCCGCTCATTCATGGCGAAGAAGTTGGCGCAGAAGGCGCCGCGGAGCCCGACCCCAGCGTTCTCGCACTTGGCCAGTGAGAGCGCGCCGCCTGCGGGCAATACGCAATTGCTGTCGGCCAGCGCCGCCAGCCGGCACGGCTCACGACTCACTAAGTCGCAAGAAAGATATCAGACCTGTAATCTTTTTTCCACCAGCCGCCCCTTGTCCGCAACTCTCGATGCAGCATACAAGCTGTTCGCTACCAGGACAATTGCCGCTGCTGCTGGCCCTGAAACAAGCCGCACGAGGCGGCCCAAAGCCCCAGTTTGGGCGCTGGCAACGAAGGAATCAGCACCATCAGGGCACCTTGGCACAACTTCTGCTCGGAGAGTTCTCCGCAAGATCGCCTTT
>DMTJ01000493.1 GCA_003477185.1 Lentisphaeria bacterium | reverse complement strand
CAAAAAGAAGAAATAGAATGACCGAGCTACTGACCCGAGCAGACGTGAAGCGATGAGTCTTTATACAAGTACCCTGAAGAATCAAAGGACCAGTTTATGACCCCGATTATCGCAACGATTAACCTTCAAACGATTGACTGGGCGATCATCCTTGGCTTCTTTGTCATCGCCTTGGGTATCGGGGTCTACACCTCCCGACAAGCAGGGAAATCGGAATCCGATTTCTTCCTTGGAGGCCGTTCGATGCCCTGGTGGCTTCTTGGCTTTTCCATGGTGGCAACAACCTTTTCCACGGACACGCCGAACTTTGTCACGAATATTGTGCGCGAGCACGGGGTGGCTTCGAACTGGATGTGGTGGTCATTCTTGTTAACCGGCATGTTGACCGTGTTTGTCTATGCCAAGCTCTGGCGGCGCTCCGGCGTCACGACAGACATTGAGTTTTATGAACTTCGGTATTCCGGCAAGGAAGCGGCATTTCTACGCGGGTTTCGCGCGATCTACTTGGGCGTCTTCTTCAACGTCATCATTATGGCCTCTGTGTCCCTTGCCGCGATCAAGATCGGCGGGGTCATGCTGGGTTTGAAGCCCTGGGAATGTATCGTCTACGCGGCTGCGGTGACCGTGATTTTCAGTTCCATGGGAGGATTCAAAGGGGTTCTTTTGACGGACTTCCTATTGTTTATCATGGCGATGGTCGGCGCGTTTGCAGCGGCGTATTATGCCTTGGGGCACGAGTCAGTCGGCGGCATGGCGGGCATGGTCGAGAAGCTGGAAGCGAACGGGATGGCGGATAAGCTCAGCATCTTTCCCTCGGCTTCCGATCCCGCGGTGTATATCGGCTGGTTCATCATCCCGCTGGCGGTGCAATGGTGGTCGGTATGGTATCCCGGGGCCGAGCCCGGTGGGGGCGGCTATCTGGCGCAGCGCATGCTGGCGGCAAAAGATGAGAAGCATGCCGTCGGTGCCACCCTGTTTTTCAACGCCGCGCATTATGCCCTGCGCCCTTGGCCTTGGATCATTGTGGCCTTGTGCTCGCTGCTGGTTTATCCGGATTTGGATTCGATTAAGGCCGCGTTCCCTCAGGCCGAAAATGTGGGCAATGATTCCGCGTACTCCGCCATGCTGACGTTCCTCCCCGCTGGCTGGATGGGGCTGGTGCTTACGTCATTGATCGCCGCCTACATGTCGACCATCTCCACGCACCTGAACTGGGGCTCTTCCTATATCGTGAACGACTTTTACCTGCGGTTCTTGAAACCGTCGGCTTCTCAAAAAGAGCTGGTCTGGGTAGGGCGGCTGTCCACGGTTCTGCTCATGGTCATTGCGGGGACGGTGGCCCTGTTTATGGAAGATGCAGCGAAAAACTTCAGCCTCATTCTCCAGATCGGAGCCGGAACTGGCTTGCTCTTTATTTTGCGCTGGTTCTGGTGGCGTATCAATGCGTATTCAGAGATCACGGCCATGGTCGCTTCGTTTGTCGTCGCCCTGGTTTTCTATTTTCTGCCGCGGTTCAAGTTGTTCGCAGACGCGCCGAAAGACTGGGCGTTTACGGTAGGCGGGTACGAGTTCATCCGCGTCACGGATGCGATTGTGATCGATGGCCAGGGGCAGCTGGTGCTCGGGGTTTTCCTGACCACGATTGCCTGGATTCTGGTGACTCTGGTGACAAAGCCCTCGGATCCGGAGACCCTCCGGACCTTTGTCCAAACGATCAATCCAGCTGGAAAAGGCTGGGACCAAGTCAAGGCTGCCGCCGAGGCAGAAGGCCAGCCCATTCAGCCAGCGGAAGGCAGGATCAACCTGGGCCAGGGCGTGCATGCCATGAGCCTCGGGTGCGCCGCCGTGTACAGCTTCCTGTTTGCGACTGGCTATTTTGTCTATGGAGAAACCAAAGCCTGCCTGCTGTTTGCGCTGGTAACCATAGCCTCCTCCATCGCGCTCTATTTTGTATGGTTCAAACGGAACCACAGCCATGAGAGTGAATAATGCTACAGGAAATGACCGCCCCACGCCATACCGTATGGGGCACAGCTGAAGTTGTGCTACACCGCAAGGGCCATACTGCATGGGGGCGATCTTGACGCAGGCGAACGCCGCGTCTTGGTCGCTTAACCCCAAAAAATAAAATTAACCACAACGGAGAAATCACGTGAATCGCGACTCAACGAACACATTTGCCAGCATCATGGGAGCTGGCCTCTGCTTCCTGGCCATCACGGCAGCCGCAGAACTAAGAACCCCGGAAAACGGCTTTGGCATTGTGCCGATGCCCTATGAGGTGAAAGCCAAGGGGGGAGATCCCTTTGTCATCACCGAAAAGACCGTCATTGTCGGGCGAGCCGCAGAAACCAAGGCGTGCGCGTCCTATCTCCAGCAGCGGCTGCGCAAGAGCTGTGGTCTGACTCTCAGCAGAAAAGGGAGCGCGAGCGGTGCTGCCATCGTGTTGTCCGTGTCCGCTGACGCCGTGTCGTTCAGCGAACACGATGCCTATCGCCTCGAAAGCAGCGACGACACCATCACCATTGCTGCGAAGACCGAGCGCGGCCTGTTCTATGGCGTGCAGTCATTGCTGCAGTTGCTGCCGCCCGCCGTCTACGGCGATACCGTCCAAGCAGGGCTTGACCTGAAAGTGCCTGGGCTTGTGATCAACGATAAGCCGTCCCTGAAGATGCGCGGCCTGCACGTGGACATTTCCCGCCATTTCAGAACCAAAGAGGAACTGTTCACCATCATCGACAGCATGGCGATGCACAAACTCAATACGATGCACCTCCACGCGACCGATACGCAAGGCTGGCGGATTGAGATCAAGGCCTACCCAAAGCTGACAACCATTGGTGCAATCGGTAACAAAACCGACCCCGAGGCCCCGGCGACATTCCTGACCCAGGATGAGGTAAGAGAGATCGTGGCCTATGCCAACAGCCGCTATATCTCGATTTTTCCTGAGATTGACATGCCCGGTCATATGGGGGCGGCCATCCGAGCCTACCCTGAATTAAACCATCCCAAGGACGTGAAGGAGAAACGCTTCGCCCTTCGCGGCGATGCACAGGCGCGCGACTTCTGCAAAACAGTGCTGACCGAGATCAACGACCTGTTTGATTCCGAGTACATCCACATCGGCTTTGATGAGGTGAATTACGGAGCCAAAGCAGAATTGTACACAGATGCTGAGTTGCTCGACTTTGTGACAGATATTACGACCTTCATCAAGGAAGAGCTGAAGAAGACGCCGATTGTTTGGGACGACATCTTCATGCATGGCTTCGATGACAAAGAGTCGGTGGTGCAGTGGTGGCGCTACGGAAAGAATTACTGGTGGAAGCGAATGAAGCACACGGTTGATGAA
>DMTJ01000181.1 GCA_003477185.1 Lentisphaeria bacterium | reverse complement strand
CAGCAAATGGCCTGTTGGGCCGCGAACGAGCCAGTCTTGGCTCGGCTCCGCACTCTCCCAGGCTGGGTGGTGACAGCGCTGCCGGAGTACGGCGCTGAACGAAGCGCAATGCTGCGCGAGGGCGCAGATGCGATTTGGACGTGGAGCGCAGGTGCGGAGGAGTTGGCCTTGTGCGCAGGGCTTCGCTGGATCAGCACGCCAGCGGCTGGCGCAGACTATCTGGATGTCGAGACGCTTTTGAGATCAGGCTGGATTGTGACGACCAGCCACGGCCACCATGGCCCGGCGATTGCCGAACACGCCTGGGCAATGGCGCTGATGTTGGCCCGAGGGTTTCATCACGGCGCGAGTGACAGAGCTGCAGCATCTGAGAGGCCAGAGTTTCTGGAGCGGGTCCTGGATGTTGCGGGCTCGCATTGCTTGTTGCTGGGAATTGGCGGCGTGGGTAGTGCGATCGCAACTCGTGCCCTTGCGTTTGGCTGCTCATGCTCGGCTCTTGGGCGGGAGGCGCGCATTCGGGAGGATGGCGTGAGGGTCGTGGAGTTGACCGATCTTGACGCTGAGCTGCATCGGTCTCGGTTCGTGTTCAACTCGCTGCCAGGTGGAGAGGGAACGCATCAGCTGTTGGCAGAGCGGCGGCTTTCGTTACTGCCAAGCCCGGCAGTTCTCGTGAACGTAGGCCGCGGAAGTACTGTGGATGAGGAGGCACTGTTGCGTCGTGTACGCGCCGGGCAGTTGCGTGCGGGGCTTGATGTGGTGGGTGTAGAGCCAGTTGCAGCGGATTCTCCTTTGCGGTGCGAGGCGGATGTGGTGCTGACTCCGCATGTGGCAGCGGTTACACCGGATTATCTTTTGCGTGCTGCGGAGCAGCAGGCCGCTCAGATGCAGAGATTCTCGGCGGGAGAGCCGTTGCACTGGCAGGAAGCTGGAGGCGGATGCAGTACAGTCTTATCTCTATAGCAGACGCTGTGGGGTTGCGAGCGCGATCTCGCGTATAGTGTGGCTATGGAATCTATAACAACACTGACAATTACGCTTGATGAAGCCGACCAGAGATTGGATAGGGTTCTGGCAGAGCGCTTTCCGGACCGTTCCCGTGCTTCTCTTCAGAAGCTAGTCGGCGCAGGGCAGGTTCTCTTAAACGAAGCGACTGTTTCCAAGCGCTCGGCGGTTGCTGCCGGGGACGTGGTCCAGCTGACTTGGCCGGAGACTGTCGAGGGGCGAATTGTGCCTGAACATCTGCCGTTGGATGTGGTCTTTGAGGATGACGCAGTGCTTGCTTTGAACAAACCGCCTGGGTTGGTGGTGCATCCCGGGGCTGGACGTGATGACGGGACATTGGTGCATCGCTTGGTGGCTTACTGCCCGGCTATCGCCCAGTGTGGGGACCCAATGCGTCCAGGGATCGTACATCGGCTGGATTTGGACACCAGTGGTATCATGGTGGTTGCAAAGACGGAGCAGGCTCGGCTGAATCTGATTCGGTCATTCAGCGAGCGATGTGCTGAGAAGGCTTATCTTGCCATCCTTGGTGGCAAGGCGGTAGACCAGACAGTGTCCACATTAATTGGGCGTCATCGGGTAAATCGGAAAAAGATGGCGGTAGTGGAACGAGGAGGCCGGCCGGCGGTGTCACATCTGGAGGTGCTGGAGGTGACGCGCCCAGCCAGTTTGGTACGGGTGAGGATCGAGACGGGGCGCACGCATCAGATCCGGGTGCATTGTAAGCACATTGGACACCCAGTTGTGGGGGATACGTTGTATGGCAGGCCCGAGCCGGCGGCACCGCGTCAGATGTTGCATGCCTTGCGGCTGATCATCCCGCATCCGTTGAGCGGTACGCCTCTGCGCCTGCGGGCGCCGTTGCCGGATGATCTTCTTGGCGTGTGTGATACTCTTGAGCTGAGCTGTCGTAGTGTTGAGAACTGAGGCACCTTTGATATTTGGCGGGACGTTTGATCCGCTTCATCTCGGGCATTTGGGCTTGGCGCGACATTTGCTGGATGGAGGCCACGTGACCGAGATCATGTTTGTGCCTGCCGGGATTCCGCCTCACAAGTTGGCGGCGCGTGTTACGGACGCGCGCCATCGTCTGCAGATGATTGAGCTTGCAATCGCGCACGATCACCGTATGACTGTTTCGGACTATGAGCTGCGAAAGGAAGGCCTGTCGTTCACCATTGATATGGTGGCGCATTTCCGTGAACAGCTGGGAGCCGGAGTGAGACTTCTGATTGGCGGTGACTCTCTGGCCGAACTAGCTTCCTGGCGAAGAGCACGTGAATTAATGGAAAGCACGCAGTTTTTGGTGTACAAGCGACCTGGAGTGGCAGCGCCGACAGCAGGGGAACTGGACAGAGAGCTGGGCCCGACTGGGCACTTGCTGCTGGATCAGGTGGTAGAGGGCCCGCAGTTCGAGATTAGTTCGACGGCGGTCCGCAGGGCGGTTGTAGAGGGAAGATCGCTGGCAGGTCTGGTCCCGGACTGCATAGCCGACTATATTGAAGAACACAGATTATATCGAGATGATGGATGATGGGAATGACTGATATTGATTGCCTGCCTGATGCCGTGCGCAAGTTTGCGACGTTGCTTGAAGATCGCAAGGCCATTGACCTGAGGGTTTACAGCGTAGAGGAGAACTCTATGCTCACCGACTACGTGGTGGTATGCAGCGGAAACTCAGCGCCTCAGCTTCGCGCCTTACGCAACAGCGTGGATCAGGGGATGAAAGAGGAACGTCGCCTTCCGCGCAATATCGAAGGTAAAGCGGAGGGAAGTTGGATTGTCATGGACTATGGCGATGTGCTGATTCACATTTTCCACCCGACCGCGCGCGAGTTCTATGATATGGAAGTGCTGCTTGAGAATGATGAGATGATCTACAGTGGGCAGAGCGAGCCCGACCTCGCGTGATTCTGGCCGGGTGTGGCGACGGGTGCCGAATCTTCGGCACCCGACTCACGCTTTTTCTCGTTCTGGTGGGGGTCTGCGCGTTTTCTGAGGAGCCGAAGCCGATCCGGATTGCCAGCTTCAATGTTTACAACTTTCGGCCGACCCACGAAAAGCCGCCGCGAGATGCGGAAGGCTTTGCGGCAACGATTCGAGCCCTCGCCGAGTTGGATGCGGACATCGTCGTGTTGCAGGAGATGGGGTCTTGGGACGACTTTCGGCTGCTGCAGAAGAGACTGCGGGAGCTGGGCGTAGATTATCCGTATCTCAGTCTGGTCTACGGGGCAGACTACACCCGCCACGTGGCATTTCTCTGCAAGATTAAGCCAGCAGCGGAGGAACACAGGACGGATCGAAAGTACTCGCTGAACGGGCAGGAGGTGAAGGTACGGCGTGGCTTTGGCTACCTTCGGTTTGAGATTGACGACTATGTGCTTCATGTCTTGGGAGCGCACCTTAAGTCCAAGGTGTTCCATAAGCTGGGACAGACGGATATGCGTCGGTATGAAGCCCGGCAATTGCGATATGTGATCGACGAACTGATCGACGAGGACCCGCTGGCGAACGTGTTGGTGCTGGGCGATCTGAACGATACGATGGACAGCTCGCCGGTAAAGACAGTTCTCTATCGGCGTTACAAGTACACAAAGCGACTGTATGATTTACGTCCAACTGCCGCGAACGGCGAGAGTTGGACGTACCATCATAGTGCATCCGATACTTACAGTAGGATTGACTACGCCCTTGCTTCATTTGACCTGCTCCCGGAGGTGGATCTGTCCCAATGCCGGATCTTGTCACCTTCGGACGGTCATAAAGCGTCAGATCATCGCCCGTTTGTTGTGTCCATTATTCCGCAGAACCGGAAGGATGAATCTATTCGTGAAAAATTTAGCCGTGAGATCCGAGAACCTGTTGTTCGAGAGGCAGAGCCTGGGAAGGTGTTTGGGACCCGTAAGGTGCTGCACGAGTAGTTTCCTTTTTCTGTTCTGCCTCTGGACTTTGGCTGAGGAGGTTGGAGGAGAGTGGCAGGTGGGCAATACAGAGGTCCGCATTGGGATCACTCTGGGGCCACGGCCGGTCACTGTGCCAATTCCCGAGGAGTGGCAGGAACACGCGACCGCTCAGGCCTTTAGTAAGGGCGAGGAACTCGCAGTTCGACCTGTTCGAGCGGGCGAACGCCTGCTAGCTGTGGAGGTGTATCCAGCCGAGCCGTTCCGCGGTTCGTTTTGGAAGGAAGCGCGCGAGGTTGTGGAGCATGGCAAGGGCAGCCAGAAGAGTCTTTGGAAGTTCGCTGACGTACCGAAAGCGCGGTCTTTAGCTTTTGTGTATTTAGGGAGTGAACTCGAGTCAAAGCCACCCAAGGTGGCGCTTCCACTGACGTTTTCGCATAGCGTGATTACCGCGTTTGGTCGGCCGCTCGATGGGGCAGCGTATCTGGAATACACGGCAAACGAAGCCGCCCCTAGGATCTACGACGCGTGGCCGGATTTGCATCACGGACGCGAGAACGATTTCCGGCGGTATATCGCGGCCAGACGTGTGAAGACCTATGTGCACTATCGCATGGAAGGAATCCTGGCGGTAGAAGGTCGGGAGCTGATCGAGTTTCGGGTTTCTGACGGAACCAAGCCAAGTGGGTGGTACTTGTTTATTGGCCATACTCCAGTTGGCTCATGGCTTGGTGCGGAGTCAGCCCGAGTGACATTGGCCCCAGGCTTGCACCGCGTGACGCTTGCCGTTCTCGGGCATCAGAGTGAATCAATTCCTGTCGTAGGTGTGTCCCGGGGAGGGCGCCCTTCGGCTTCGTTGAATCGAGTGCTTTACGCAGGAGAGGTCCCGCTGCGTCTGACTGTGCAGGAACGAGGGAAGGGCGCTGTGGGGGTACGCATAGGGCTTGAGCCCGGTAGCCTGTTCGCATCTGTGGGAGCATCATTGCAGGTTGCAGAGGTGCATCCAGTCGGAAAATGCGGAGACGATCAATGGACCGTGGGTGGGCAGGAGGTCACGCCTCAGGTGCCGGTGATTATGCGTGTATCGCCACAGCTGGATCTTGGCTACCGGAGTGAATGCGTCAGCGGCGGACTAAGCTGGCGCTTACCATTGCCGCTTCCTGCTTGCGAGCGCACTCGCTTGAGCCTCGTCGTGGAGGATATCCCGCACATTTTGCTGGCAGATGAGGGTCTAGAGGTGCGGTATCGTCTGGAAGTGGCGGAGAGGGTTTCAGAGGTGCTGTCGAGCGCGTGTGAGATCGCAGTGCATTTTGATGACGTGCTTGCGACTCGGGAGAACATTCCCGAGTCTCCTTTTGCACGTGCGCTCACGCTCTGGCCTCCTGCAACTTCTCGTACAATTCGACTTACGCCGGAGATAGCTGGGGCAGTGGTGGGAGAGTCAGTCGTGATTGATTTGGTGCCAGCAACGCGCGACTCCCTGGAGTTGGTGCAGCGTGGGACGCGTCTGGGAACAAAACGTGGCTATGCCGTGCTTGCGCCATATCTGGCCGACATCCAGCGAGGGATGCGGCCTGCGAGGCACCGCAACCTTGCGGTTGTGAGTGACTTTCTGGCCTGGAAAGGGCCGGGGGAGCAGCGACTGATTCGCGGTGGTGCGGTTCGGGGCGCAGCGGCAACGGAGAAGTTTGTCCATTTGAGTGAGCTACTAAACGGCGATGAGGTGTTTGATGCGTTGGTCTGGGCCGTTGGGCGTAAGGAGTATCTTTGCGGCTACGATTTGCGTACCTTGGCGGCTGAGTTGCGGTTCTTTATCGCCGTCTGTCAGGCATATCATGTCACGCCGGTGTTGGCGACTCTGCCAGGCTGGGAAGGGCAAGATCCAGAGTTTGCGCGGGCGCTTGCGCTCATGCAGAAAGAGTTAGGATACGCAGCCAACGCGCTGGTCATTGATGGTTATTCTGCGGCTTTGCTGGCACGGATGGACTCGCGGCCAAGTGCGGCCCATGATACGTATCCGGAGCGTTTGAATGCCTGGATCTCGGAATTGGTGTCAGAACAGCTGGGGCTCTGACTGCCGGAGCAGTTGCAAGACATACGGCTACGCGTAAATTTCCATCTTTTTGCCGATCAAGGAGTCACGCAGATGTCTACGAGTTTCTATCGTAATAAGAATCTTACCCGTCCCCGTAAAAAGCAGTCTTTGCGTCAGCATCGCGAGCGGATTCATCGTGCACGTCTCGTTGCCCTAGGCATGCCTGCTGACCAAGTTGCGCTGCTTACAGGGAAGGAAGCACGCCAGTTGTTGCACCATCCGAAGAAAGTGCAGCAGGCGCACGCCAAGGGCTGATGTAAGCAGTTCTCAGAGCGTGTTTCGGTTCGCCGAGTAGGTAAAAGCTCGCATGGTCTGGCTTTTGGCCGCGTCAGGCGAGCTTTTTTGTTTTCTATCGATTGGGTGTGTAAGGCCGCCACATCAGTCGCGCTTGTCAGGCGGGGCCCGCAAGGGGTGAGGTCAGACTGATTCGTCGAAAGCGTTCTCGATGAGAGTACCCATTGCGGCGACTGCATCTTGGGCATCGGCCCCATCGGCTTCGATCGTGATGCTAGCGCCACATTCTACCGCAAGCATCATTAAGGCCATTACACTTTTTGCATTCCCAGTCTGCCCTGAGCTGATGCACAAAATATCACTCTCAAACTGCATAGCAATTCGGACCAGCTTTGAGGCAGGTCTGGCATGCAGTCCAAGTGAGTTGCGTATGGTATATGTGCGGCGAGCAGAGGGCATAGTGCCAAAATGGAGCTTTTTGTGACTGATAGGGAGCCGCGTACACTGCTCCAAAAATGCCATTTGTCAATCTGAGAACCCTCGATCTATGGATTCTTCTGCGCCGCAGCAGTGGGTTGAATGTCAGTCAGTGAGACGTTCGGGGATGTGAAACTTTTTGGGTAAACAGCGGCTCGTAAGGCTTGCGCGAGCTGCACGATCTGGACACCGGGGACGTACAGGCAGCCAGCGTCGGCCAGCAGCCAGCTCGAGCCAGGGAACTGTATGTCGGGGCTGGCCTGGCTGGTGAAGATGAGAACTTCAGTGCTTTCAGCTGGGAAATGCTTGATCGGGATCAAGCCGGTCGGATATTCGGGAGGGCAGGCGTTGGTTGTGTTGCAGCGCTCGAGCAGGTCGCCAAGATAGCTGGAGGGGGGGGCCACTGTGATGTGCGAGCTGCTGTGCCCTAGCACTACCATCGCCCGGCGGGTGGGGAGGAGCGCGGTAGCGGATAGGCACGCGTCCAGTTCGCGCTTGATGTGAGTAGGAAGGTCTGATTGCTGATCGCAGAGGAGTGCTAGCTGACTGAGCGAGATCAGCACGCCATCCACAGTTTCGTGCTCAACCCGGAGGTGGCGGATCTCGAGGCGAAGAGCCATGGCACGATGAAGATCGTCGGTCGCGATTACGCAATCGACGTCAAGCGCAGCGAGCTGCTCTTGCGTGAGGGGGGCTGTCGCCTGGATGTGATTGCGGCAGTCAAGCTGGCGCAGAATCTGGTCGATGCCAGGTGATAGGGCCAAAAGCCGTTTGGCCGTGGGCTGAGGGTTTGGCGGAGATGGCTTGGGCCGCGCGTGACGAATGACAAAGCTACCAACAATGATGGTCACGGAGATGCCGAGCAGAATGGACCGGAATGACATGCTTACGGGGCCTTTGGGGAGAGGGTTGCTGCCAGGGCGTCCGCGATCAGCTTGCTTGCAGGTTGCTCGAGGGCGTTGGCCAGTGCGGTAAGCGAGCGGTGATCTGCGGATGACGATTGGAGAAAGGCTAGGAATCTGGCTTTGTGGGTGGGATAGAGCAGGTGGCGCACCAAGACCCAGGAATGTAGGTACGCTTGCTGAACCGATTGCGGATTCTCAAAGTAACTATCC
>DMTJ01000170.1 GCA_003477185.1 Lentisphaeria bacterium | reverse complement strand
TGGTTATGACCAGAAGTACCGCCCGCAGTTTCACTTCACCTCACGCAAGAACCCGCTCAATGATCCCAACGGTTTGGTGTATTACGACGGCGAGTACCATCTCTTCTTTCAGCATAAACCTACCACCAAGAAGATCCCGAGCAAGAGCTGGGGCCACGCAGTCAGTCAGGATATGGTGCATTGGGAGCAGTTGCCTCATGCGATCATGCCCTATGGCGGCGGAGTCATTTGGTCCGGAACGGCTGCAGTCGACCACCATAACACGCTCGGCAAACAGAAGGGTGACATCAAGACACTCCTTGCCTGTTTCACGTTGACCAAGAATACCTGCTATCAAGCACTCGCCTACAGCACAGACAAAGGCCGTACCTTCGAGCTGTTCAACGAGGGCAAAGCCATTGTCCCCAACCAGGGCTTCGACCCCAAAGAGCGCGACCCAAAACTCTTCTGGCACGAGCCGACAAAAAAATGGGTCATGATCCTGTGGGTCAGGAAATCCATAACCGATGCGGATAAGAGTGGCAGAGGGTCGCGGCGCTACAAAAACAAGCCCAATCGCCCCAGTAAGGTCCGCTTCTTTACCTCGGACAACCTGACGGATTGGACGGTGGCGAGTGACTTCCACCGCGACTGGACCTATGAATGCATGGACTTTGTGCATCTTCCCGTCGATGGTGATCTGAATAACAAGAAATGGCTCCTGTTCGATGCCAGCTTCGACTACGAGATGGGTGAGTTCGATGGCACGACCTTCACCACCGACAAAAAGGTCGGCCTGGGCGACTTCGGGAAGAACTTCTACGCAGCCCAAACCTTTAATGACAGCCCGGATGGTCGCACGGTCGTCATCGGTTGGATGAGATACAGTGACTTCGACCAGGTAGGGATGCCCTTCAACCAGCAGATGTCATTCCCTACCACCATGGAACTGCGCACCACACCCGATGGAATTAAACTCTTCCGCTGGCCGATCAAAGAGATCGAAAGCCTCTACACCAAGAAGCATGAATTCACCAATCGTCCGATCGAAGCGCTGGCATCTACACTTGGCGGGATCAAGGCGGAGCTCATCGACGCGTCCATTGAATTTGATCCGAAGGAGACCGGAAATCTTGAATGGACCCTGCGCGGACTCAACGTGGTTTATCAAGCGGACAAACAGCAATTCTTCTTAAAAACGGATACGCTTAATCTGCCACCGCTACAGGGCAAAGCTAAACTCAAGAGGAGTGAAGTTAGCCACTTGACTCATCTTGCCGCAGCTCCGGTGAACGGCACGGTTAAGCTCCGCGTCCTCGTGGATCGCGGCTCGATTGAGCTGTTTGCCAACGATGGAGCAGCCGTTGCGACCCACTTTGCCTTGCCCGATCCCGAAAACCGGGGCATCACCCTTTCCGGAAACGGATCCGTCTCGCTCGTCATCAACGAACTGAATTCCATTTGGTAAAACACTTATCGTAAGCAAGAGTGAGAATAAATCATGAGAAATTCAAGACGATGTTTTAAAGCAACAGTGGGTGTTGTGCTTGGTATAATTGCTGGGCTCAGCATTAGCCCCGCATTGGCGGATAGAATGCAGAAACCGAACATCGTACTCATGTTCATTGACGATATGGGCTACGGCGATATTGGACCGTTTGGCTCTACAAGGAATAAAACACCTAATCTGGACCGGATGGCGGCGGAGGGGATCAAGTTCACGGACTTTTATGTGAGCTCCACCGCCTGCACGCCGTCGCGCTCAGCCCTATTGACCGGCTGCTATGCGGACCGGGTCGGGATGGGCGGGAAGGTGGTTTTCCCGGGCGATTCGCGCGGCTTGAATCCTTCGGAAGTCACCATTGCGGAACTGCTGAAAGAGGCTGGATATGCCACCGGCTGTTTCGGCAAGTGGCATCTGGGAGACCACCCCGAATTTATGCCCCTTGCTCAGGGGTTCGACACCTATTTTGGAATCCCCTACTCGAATGACATGTGGGAGGGAAACACGCGAGGCAATCCGCTCACTAAGCGTGGCCCATATGCTCCCCTCCCCGTCATGAAGCAGGACAGGCCGATTGCGCGTGTCTCGGACGGGGAAAGCCAAGCGCTGTTGTGTGATGCGGTGACGGATGCAGCGATCGACTTTATCCGTCGTCACAAAGACGAACCGTTCTTTGCCTATGTTCCCCATTCCTATGTGCACTTGCCACGCTTTGTTACACCGGAACGCGCGAAAAAGGCGGATGGCGATGTGTCCCGGGCGCAGGTGGAAGAAGTCGACAGCAGTGTCGGCCGGATCATGGATGAGTTGGAGAAGCTCGGTATTGCCGGGAATACCCTGGTTTTCTTTACTTCTGACAATGGACCCGCCAGTTTTCTTACGGCAGCACCGCTGCGCGGCGGTAAAGGCGGCGGTAAATATGAAGGACATATGCGCGTCCCGACACTCGCGTGGTGGCCGGGCAAAATTAAGTCGGGTTCGGTCTGCAGCGAAATCGCTGCGACCACGGATATGCTGCCAACGCTGGCGGCGTTATCCGGCGGCAAGGTTCCTGCGGATCGCATTATTGATGGCAAAGATATTTCATCACTGTTCCTCGATGCCGGAGCAAAATCTCCGCACAAAACGCTGTATTACGGATTTGAAGGCGTACGC
>DMTJ01000461.1 GCA_003477185.1 Lentisphaeria bacterium | reverse complement strand
CGCCATCGCCGCCATTCTCATCTGCTGGGGAGCAGTGAGCGCAGCCAGAACCGCCGCGCGCTACCTTCCGACACGGACCAAGCACACCATTCGCCGTTACATCCCCGACTATCTCTTGAGCCCACAAGCCCTCTCCTTCTCCGTCCTGCCCGGTCCGGCCAGAGATCTGGTCACGCCCGCCCCCACCGGTCCGGCCATTCACCTGCTCCCCACGCACTCAGACGAACTCCAACGCTGGGCTGATGTTGCTGGCAACTACTACTCAGCCAGCTTCCGCACCGCCTTTTCCTACGATAATTCGAACGTCTCCATTGTCTTTAACCAAGGCCAACAAGCCACGCTTGCCGGTCAGCTCAACGCTACCGGGCTCAAGCCCAATTTCGTCTATCAGATCAAGCTCCTCGGCGACTTCACGCGCGATCCCGAGAACGCCGAGCGCATCGGAAAAATTGGTCGCTGGCGCCTCCCCGGCGAGGGCACAAACTACACCGACACCGACTTTGCGGAGTTCGCAGACAAGCACTTGGTCGAGGCCTATGTCTTCTTCGACTTCTTCATCACGGATGCTCAAGGCAATGCCCAGCGCTCCTTTGCCCTAGACCACAGCCTCCACGTCCTCTGGAACCGAGATCGCCAGATCTCAGACATCCCGCTCACGCACTGCGTCGCGCACACTGTCGACGCCACCAATCCACAGGTTTATGCAGTTCCGAAGCAGGACGCCACCACCGAGTACATCTTCGCCGAACGCGAAGCCGTCCGCTACCAAGCAGACGTCCCGGTCCAGCTCCCCGTCGGGAACTATCAGGCCTTCCTCAATCTCACCGAAGAGAGCTTCCACTCCAGCGATCGCGACGGCGGCTTCTGGGCCACCGTCTTTTCTCAGCCGATCGAGTTCACGATCGCTCGATGACGCCCGGCACCTCCCCCTTCCGGTTCGGCCTGTGCTGTAAATTTGAGCAAGACCCGAGCATTCGCTTTCGCACCACGACTGCGCGCTACCTGTCGAAGCTCGGACGCGAAGCTGGCTTACAACATCGCGAGGCGCTGGTCAAACACAATGCCCAAACGCTCCTGCGGGCAATTCGCGCCTGCCAAGGTTTGGGAATCGGCGCCTTTCGCGTTCCCAGCGGAATCATCCCCCTCGCCACGCATCCAGACTGGAGGTTCCAACTGGAGCGGCTCACGGACGACGCTGTCCTTGCCCCGATCGAGTAGGAGGCCCCCTCTCGGGGGCCGTCCTCTCACAGAACCGTACGTAGGGGTCCCTATACGGCTCCTCATAGAACCTTCACATAGAAGTCAACCGGCTGCCAGTGAGACTTCTCTTGCGCGGACGCAAGATACATTCCCTCTGAAGCAAACCAGTTGTTCGACCACGATAGAGCAGCCACGAAGCTGTGCGAAAGTGCCCACCAACCACGGCGGGCAGGATCATACACCGTTCGATAGGCCGTCGCCCGTTTCGCGCCACGGGCAACAAGCGTGCGCACTACGTGTCTCCGACGCTTCTGATTGCGAAGCTTTTGAATTCGAAAACGAACGCGAATTCGACTCTCCACCTGCCGCAACTGATTCGGAAGCTCCGTCATACCGTAGTACCCACTCCAACCCCGATACCAACGATTCACCCGGGCGAGTTGCTCCTCCATTGGAATATGGCTACGACGCGGGATTAGCTCCCGCAGCGTGGAGCGAGCTCGCTTCATCGAAACCGCCGAAATCACAATCAGACCGCTGATGATGGTCATCCCCAAGAACTTCACTTTGCTGCTGTGCCGGGAGGCACTCTTCTCGCGGTTAACCGTCAACCCCAAACGCTTCTCAATGAAGCGCGCGACACTACGCAGCACACGCTCCGCAGACCGTTCACTGCGAACAAAGATGTTCGAGTCGTCGGCATAACGGCAAAACGTGAGGCCGCGAGATTCAAGCTCGCAATCAAGTTCATGCAGGATGATGTTGCTCAACAACGGGCTCAGAGGACTACCCTGCGCAGAGCCTTCCGGTGTCGGGATAAACGTCCCTTCACTCAGACAGCCACTGCGCAGAGTCAGGCCGATCAAACGCAGAATACGCTTGTCCGGCACATGTTGCCCAACCAGATGAAGTGCGCGATCATGATTGATCGTGTCGAAAAAGGTTGCCAGATCGAGATCGACAACCCACTCGCGTCCGGACGTTACCAAATCCTTGGCTTGCCGGACGGCATCTTGCGCACTGCGACCGGGCCGATACCCGAAGCTTGAGTCGCTAAAGAGCGGCTCGAACACCGGTTCCAGCGTGGCTTTCACCGATTGCTGGACGACGCGGTCACGTACGCAGGGAACACCCAAAATACGCTTCTTGTGGCTGCCGGGCTTGGCAATCTCCACCCGTTTCACAGGAGACGGGCGGTAGGTCCAAGCCAGAGTTCAGTCCGCAAGATTCGCAGGTTACCCTCAAGGTCTGCAGCAAAATCGTCGACGGTCACGCCGTCCACACCGGGGGCTCCGCGATTGCGCTTCACCGACACGAAGGCCGAGCGCAACTGCCAGAGGCTGCAAGCCTGATCAAAGGCATTTCCGTAGTCTATGTTAAGAGTCAGTTGTTCCATGTTGCTTTCTAATTTGGATCAGTGAAAATCGCTGGCCGGTCACCGATGGCATACGTTCCGACGGTATTGACTGGTCACCCTGCGCTGACACTGATCGCTATTCTGGGCTGGCTCGTGGTTCCATGTTCCGCCCTTCGCCTCCATCCCGTTCCCCACGGGACACTGGCGCTCTGTTTTATCCTCAGTCGGGTCACCCGCGACATCAACGGCAGAGCGTTTTACGACTACTATGGCTTCATCTGACTCCCGACTGCGCATACGCCACCGTAACCGATGGCCTTAGCGAATAATGGCGAAGTTCCAACCTCCACACACAGCCGGGCCTCCTCGGGTAAGCACAACAAGCATTTCTCCACCCACCCGTCTCCTCTACCTACAACCGTTACGAACAGAATACTGGGCTTTGGAATTCGAGGGTTCCTCGCCCCAGCCATAGGCCTACCAGAGATTCACACCGAGTTCGAGTGATGGATCCGTATACACCTTCCTTCAGATTCCTCATTGGCAACCGCAAACCGATAGTCCACGCGTTCGGGCAACTTGCAGTCGTTTCTTCGGACACCCTTGGCTTCTACTTTACATTCCCTCCTGTCAGGGGTTGTAGCTGGAATTACACCAGCTGTTTTGTTGTGCATGCCGAGCACACCTCACCTCCCCCCTCTCCCCGTACAGAATTCCCGACCTGGCCTTGCGTTGCCCCGGTACCGGGGTAAGGTCCTTCACTGTCGCCGAAAGGAATTTCCTATCAGTCAGTAGAACACAGTATGGATGGCTGCTTTAGGAAGCGCCATGAGGATGAAACACAAGATAGGAGAACGCATCATGAAAATCAAAACCCTCATCCTCGCAGGAATACTCGGAACCGCTATGGCTGCTCAGGGAGCAGCGGTCACCCTTTCGGGATTGTCACAATCCGGCGGAGAATTTCAGTGGCCTTCAGCGACGCTGCTTGGTGGCCATGAGAATGTCTCGCTAGCAACACAGGTAGGCCTCCAAACTGGTCGTAGTTATGGCCAAACTTTTACGATTGTGGAGAATGACACGATTGACCTGATTACTTTCAGTTTTATGGATTTCAGCACTGCAGGGGGGGACTTTACCGTTGAGTTCTACAAAGTGGCTTCTGTCAGCACCGGTGATACATCGACCGGACCAGTCGATTCGGGGACCTTCAGTGCGGCGGATATCTCTGCTCTCGGCTTCAGTACTGGCGATCATGGCACACTCGTCTTGGATGTGACCGACACCGCTGTGACCGCGGGTGAGGTCTATGCGTGGAAAGTTACTGGACTCGGCAATAGAGTTTTTAATACGCAGAACAGTGCCAGCGTATATGCGGGTGGCCAGAGCTTCGGCACTCAAACTGGTACTCGCGACTATTTCGTGGCGGCCTACAGCTTTCCCACAGACTTGCAGGTCCAGATTACGACCGACAGTGCTGGCACTCTGCATCAAGCAGGTTGGTACCTCGTCGATGGAGACAGAGGTCTCGCTTCGATCTCCAAAACGGTGAGCAGCATCACCATCACCGTCGCTGCGTCGTACGGTCGGAACAGCACTGACGGCGCTAATTATCCAGAAGTTGACCATACCGACGGAGATCTCGATAACCTGCTG
>DMTJ01000205.1 GCA_003477185.1 Lentisphaeria bacterium | reverse complement strand
GTACCTCTGTGCGAGCCTCTGCTGCATCTCCGCTTGCAACCCATCACGGTATGGATCCATTGCCTCGTCTTGCTCGAGCTGTTTGGCAACATCCGCGCCGTGCATCCCGGGCTGTCGCGGCAAAACATCGATATCAAGCTCTGTGATATGAATCTCAACGCCTGCTTGGGAAAAAGCGACTATACTTGCCTCGATGTCCGCAAGGGCGGGGCCATTGATCGACCAGTGCCCCTGCATCCCGACCCCATCGATCCGTACTCCCCTCTGTTTGAGTTCGAGGATCATCCTGACTACTGCGTCCCTCTTTTTTGGGCCCGTCATCGAGTAGTCGTTGTATAGCAACTCCACATCAGTGGGGAGCTCGTCATGGGCGATCCGAAAGGCCTGCTCAATAAAGTCCTTGCCGATGATCTGCGTCCAGGTGCTGTTGCGGAGGTGTCCGTTGCCTTCGATCGCTTCGTTGACCACATCCCAGGCGTCAATCTTGCTGCCATAACGTGTTGCCAGGTGCCTCACGCGTTCGCGCATCCGCTCAAGTAGTGCGCTACGGTCAAGCTGCTTGCTGTCCACATCTCGGAATACCCATTCGGGGGTCTGGTTGTGCCAGAAAAGGACATGTCCGACGACGTACATGTTGTGCTTGGTGCCAAACGCCACGTAGGCATCAGCAGCCCTGTGGTCATATACCTCAGGCTTTGGATTGAATGGGCTCCATTTCAGCATGTTGCAGGAAGAAATGCTGTTGAACTGAGTGGGCACCAGCTTAAGCGTGGGCCGCGCGCCCTCTTCGAATAGGAGCTTCTCGATGGCAGCGCCGATTAGGAAGTCATCATGGAAGGCCTGCTTCAGAGTCCGCAGGTGAGTTTCTTCTTCGTCTGCAACTGCTGACAGTAGGTAGAAACAAAGTAGTATCGCGATTGGCGTGGCTTTCATGGCTTGATCCTCTTTCTCAGGCGAGCGCCCCAAAAAATGCTGCCGAAAAGTCCGGCAACTAACGTAGATTTCAGCCCCAGGGCTGCGTAGCGTGGAAGCCTCAAAAGGCTGATGTAGGACTCGTGGCGCACGAGGAAAGCGGTGAAGCCGCTGAAGTGCGGAGTTCGCAGCTGCCAGCAGCGATCGCGTAGCCAGTCGGGTGCTAGTTCGAGCAGGACAGGGCGCAGGTAGCGCTGAAAGGCAAACCAGCCGATGAGACCGGTAGGCAAGCCAAACCAGAGCGCGGCACCCGGGCGGTGGCAGTGGCGGAAGCCGTCGCCGGGTAGAAAGTATGCGGCGACCGGGGTCAGCGGGCCAATGATAAAGGCCGCTGGTTGGCCAAGGCGAAGCAGGGGCCGCACCGCCGCCGGATGGGCAAAGGTCGCGGGCATTACCCAGACACGGGTACGTAGGCCTGCGCCATCAGGGCCTGAAGGCGCTCTGGGGTGTGGGCTGAGACCTTCGCGACGAAGCCACTGGCGTGGGCAAAATGCACATCGGGTTCCGCCCCAATCTGGGTGAAGTCGAGGCGCGGATCGTCGTGGAGTCGCGACAGGCCGTAGCCACCACCGCGCCGATCAGGATAGATCAGGCCAATCGTGTCATCGTTGCCGTGCCTCGCGTCCAGAAAGCGCGCCAGGGAGGTGGATGGATCGTCGAGTAGGGGCTTGGTACGGGGCATGAAGGCGGCCTGAAAGCGCTGGCCGGCGACGTCGATGGGCAAGATTTGGACGTGTTCGGCGACAAAGGCGAGCCGCGTGCGCAGGGTCTCGAGGTAATCGACCAGGTCGCCTCCGATCCAGGTCATCACTTCGTAGAGCGTGTGCTCGGGGGCTAGTTCGGCGCAGTCGGCAAAGCGGCGGAGCAGCGCGATGTCGATCGGCGACACCAGCTTGTTGACGACCGAACGATCCACTTCTAGCCAATCTGCGGTTCGCGCCGGGCCGCGGCAGTCAAACCACTCAGCGGGCTCGAGCCAGTCGCAGAAGCGACGAGCGTCGTCGTAGAGGCCCAAGTTCTGAAGCACGAGGGAGAGGGCGCAGATCGGCGTGTGATCGCGTGGAAATTGATGGTGGTCAAAGTTATTGCGCTCGGGCGCGTGTTCATCGCCGACATCGACGACGCAGATTGTCGGGTCGGCCAAGTCTTGCGGGGTGGGCTCACGACGGGAGATCGGCACTTGATTTTGAGCGGCCAACACGCAGCAGGCAAGAAAGTCGTCTTTGTGGGCCCCGCCCGGATGGGTGATAATCTGGGAAATCATAACGTAATATGTTGCTCTTAATTCTTCGGTGTGATTGTGTCTACTTCGGGTACAGGCGTGCGCTGCGCGGTGGCTCAGTTGCATTGGGCCGAACCGCTGATGCCACGGACGATACTTCAGTGCAGCAGGGGCGCGAGAGCATCTCGCTGCATCAGTCGTTGAGGCGGCGGAAAATAAAACCTTATAGGCTGCCGCCGCAGTCGGCTTTTTCTGACGGAATCGGGGAAAAGATTGGTTGCGGGCTTGAATAAACAGTGGATCGACACTCTGTTGTGGGTAGGCCTCCTTGTTAGGTTTTCGTCGCGACCTGTCGGCCCGTCCGACTTGCGCAGCAATTGCTGCTCGTAAAAACGGCATCGCGGCTGATTCCGGAAATGAGGGGGTCTTTTTGCATCCTGGGCCCGTGTCGGCGTTGCCTGGGCCCGGCAGGCCGCCACCGGGCCCGGATGATTTCTCGGCTGCGATTGAGGGTTCAAGCCTGCTGGGAGAAACCGGCTGCGACGATCTTGCCCTCGCGAAGAAATTGCTGGCCGTCGAACATCGCTCGGTTTGTTTCCGGGTTTAGGATCGGGGCGGAAGCGTACTGCGTGAGCATCGCTCGCCTGGGCTTGTCCGTCGTATTCGGTCCGCTGCGATGGAAACAGACAGAGGAGAAAACGGCGATGCTTCCCGCCGGGACTATGACCGGAATTCCGGGATTTTCGCCAAAGTAGCCGACCATGTCATTGTGCTCGGGGGCGCGAATGTGCTTTACCCGCGTCTTGATCCCCAACTGGGAATAGGGCAGCAGCGAGACGGTGCCATTCTCGATGGTTACATCGTCCAGCGTCGCCCAGCACGTGAGGTAGGGCGGATGGTCAAAGCTGAGATAGCCCGAATCCTGGTGCCAGGAAAACGGCAACCCTTTCTCGGCCGATTTCACCACCATCTGATCGAGAAAAAGAACGGCCTCCTCGCCAAGCGTGGCCCGGCAGATGGCCGCGAAGACGGGGCTGAACGCGTAGTTGTACATGTGTGCGCTGCGCGTGTGTGTATTCGGGATGAAGTAGCGCTTGCCCTGATGCGTAATGCCATTGTTGCCTTTCCCCTTCGCCAGCTCGGCGTCGGTTTCTTCGACAAAGCGGTCGCACTCGCCGCGTAGAATCTCCAGTTCGTCGTGGGAGAATATGCTCTCGAGGATGAAGTAGCCTTCTTGCTGATACTGATCGATCTGGTCTTGAGTGATCTCAAGGGAAGCCGTAAAAGCCATGGCTGATCTCTCCATTTCCTCTTTACTGCGGGCGTGGGCACCTCGATTATACTCAGTAATCAGCGGCCAGCCATCCCGATTTACGGCTTATCGCCTCGCAGGCAGCTGATCCTCCACCGCGAGATCGATGATGACCGGGTAATGGTCGGAGCCGATCGCTGGTCCGGTTCGGCGGTCGTGGACGTCTACCTGGGGCGAGACTAGGCAGTGGTCAATCGGGATGCCGAGTGGCGGGAAGTAGGTGGGCCAGCTGATTTGCAGCCCGAAGCCTTTGCCACCGTCGCGTAACTGGGCATCACGAGCGAAGGTGCGGAAGTAATGAGACCACGGCGTGACGTTGAGGTCACCCAGGACCACCACCGGCCCGTCCAAACCCTGAATAAAGGTTGCCAGTTCAGCGAGCTGATCGTTGCGCCAACGCCAGTAATCGCCCCCGCCAGGCGGCAGGGGATGAGTGCCACGTACTGGGTGCATCAAGCCCTTCCAAACGCGTATCTCGAATCACTCGGCTTGTTGATCCCCTGGCTCTGATCCCTGGCTTGGATCAGCCGAACCGCCTAGCACGGACCCGTACGCGAGGTGGTGTGGGAGGGGCGCTCCGTGAGGGGCGTCCCGATCCCTATGTGTGCCACGTCGTGTTGACAGCCAGCGTTGGAGCAAGGTTGCACTTTCTGCCGACGGTCTCCCCATCAGCAGACCTTCCACGCTGATGTCCTCATCTAGCTCCTGCCAATGAATGACACGTCCGCCGCCGATCAACCTCCAGTTCTCTCGTTCAACGCGGTTTCCGTGTTCCAAGCGGGGATACCAGTACAACGGAACGGCCAAACTGCGGCCGTCTGATAGTTCTACGGTCAAGCTGTCCTGCTCAATCTCCACCGACTCGACGAGGGGCAGTTCGATCTCAATCATTGAAGCAGTCATTCCAGCCTTGCCTAAGCTCCATTTGATGTTCCTTCACCATGCGCGCTAACTCGCTGATTTCATGTCTTCGAAACCCTGCGCTCATTGACAGCATAACCGGGGACAGCCAAAACCTCGCCACACAGTCCGCCTGCTCGATGTGGATGTGAGGCGGTTCGGCCCGATCGCTCGAATAAAAGAAGAAGCGATACGGACCAATTCGCAGCACTGTTGGCATCGTCGCTTTACCTAAGTTCCTTGAGTTACAGCAAATTGCCAGTTCCGGCCGAAATCTCAAGAACTGCCCGAGAAGTCGCTCGGGAAATGGCGCAACCTACGGTCATTGAATCGGTGGGCCGAGCGACCGCCGTACTCTCTTCACGGAGCTAACGCCGCGCTCACCGGTCGGCTATTAGGCAGAACCCGGTGCAGTGCGTGGTTGAATCTTGCTGGTTGTTGGCATTGCGTTCCAGAGTGCTCTGAACAGAATTTGGCAGAAAAATGGAAGGCAGACCATCCCGCAGGGATA
>DMTJ01000049.1 GCA_003477185.1 Lentisphaeria bacterium | reverse complement strand
TGGCGTCCGCGCCAACCTGCGCAATGGCTTCATCATGGAACTCCCCTTCGAGGTCATCCTCGAGCATGCCCCCACCTACGTGGCGTATCTGAACCGCTTCGGCCGTGAAGCCTGGCTCTATAGTCACTATCAGGGCAAAAACTACGGCCTCCCCACCTTCTCCGCCGGTGCCAACCGGCCTCGTATCAGTTGCTGGCGCGAGGACTGGCTGCAGAACGTTGGCATCGAAAAAGTTCCCGAAACTGTCGATGAAATGCACGAAGCCTTGCACCGTTTCCGCCATAATGATCCGGACGAAAACGGCAAGCAGGACACCTACGGTTGGAGCCCCGACATTTGGCACTGGTCCCTCGCCTTTGTCGAGATCTTCGCCGCCTATGACACCCTTGCCTTCGATTTCATCGAGCGCGATGGAAAAGTGGTCTGGGGTGGCATCCTCCCCGAAGCGAAAGAAAGCCTGACCACCCTGCGTAAGTGGTACGACGAAGGCCTGCTCGACCCTGACTTCCCCCTCAACAGCCGCGAGGCCGGCCGCGGCTTTGAAAACAGCAAAACTGGCTACACCCACCCCGTAGACCAACCATTCTTCTACGACCTCGAGATGGCCACCTCCCTGGCCAGTAAAGTCATCGCCTACGCCCCGAAAGGCCAGCTCGTCCCTGGTCCTCCTTTGCGCAATGCACAAGGAAAACGTCGCGGCCGCACCTGGGGCGGTGCCGCTCACGTCCTCCAGTTCGGCAGGCACCTCGAGCAACAGCCAGAGAAAGTGATCCGCGTCCTGCGCATGATGGAGGCCATTGCAACCAACGAAGAACTTTACCTCCAAGCTCGCTTCGCCGAACAGGGCACCCACTGGCACTACACTCCCGAGAAAGGCCGTGAGTCCCTCCCACCCTACGACGAAGACCAGCGACTGAGCGGTGCCGAACTCCTCACCTCCAGCATCTTCTTCTTCCCCAGCACCATCGACCCAATCTACGACGACAAATACAACAGCCAGGCGGACACCACCTGGCATGAAACCAACCGCAAGCACGCTTGGGCCATGAAAAACGTCCTTGGAAAATCCGACGTAGTGCCATCTGCCAGCCGCTACCTTGGCGATCTCCGCCTCTGGCAAATGACTGTCTACGTCGAAATGATCGTCGGCGAGCGCCCACTCAGTGAGTTCGACGCCTTTATTGGAGAATGGAACGAACGCGGCGGTGAGATCCTCACCGCCGAAGCCAATGAGATGTACAGCCAGATGCGAGACATCTACACCCGCGTCGGTGCCACGGAGGACGCCCAATGAGCGACCAGTTCAACCGCCCTTCCGTCTTAAAAACGTACAGCAAGCATTCCGGCCTGTTGCTGATGACCCTCCCCGTAATCATCTACTTCCTCATCTTTCATTATGGCCCCATGATCGGCCTGGTCATCGCCTTCAAAGATTACGTGATGAGCGATGGTATGTTCGGCAGCCAGTGGGCTGGCATGGCAAATTTCGAGCGCCTCTTCGCCAGCGATGACTTCCCACTCGCTGTGCGCAACACCCTGACCATCAGCTTCCTGCGGCTGGGCTTCGGCTTCTTCGCCCCCATCATTCTGGCACTCCTGCTCAACGAACTGCGCCTCGAGTTCTATAAGCGCGGCATCCAGACCCTGACCTATCTGCCCCACTTCTTCAGCTGGGTCATTCTCGGCGGCATCTTCCTCATGCTCTTCAACGCTGGCGGCCCCGTAAATCAGTTTGCAAAGCTACTCGGTGCCGAACAACCCATCGCCTTTCTGACCGATGGCACCTGGTTCATCATTGTCCTTGTTGCCACCGGAATCTGGCAAGGCGCTGGATGGGGAGCCATCCTCTACCTAGCCGCCCTCTCCGGCATCTCCCCACAACTCTACGAAGCTGCCCAGATCGACGGCGCCAACCGCTGGCAACAGACTTGGGCCATCACCATTCCCTGCCTCATCCCGACCATGATCGTTCTCTTTATCCTGGCCCTCGGCGGCATCCTTACCGCTGGCTTCGACCAGATCTATAATATGTACAACCCCATGGTCTACGATGTCGCGGATATCATAGACACCTACGTCCTGCGGCGCATGTTTGGCCTCGACCTCGCACTGGCCACCGCCGCTGGCATGTTCAAATCCGTCGTTGGCCTTGTCCTAGTCGTAGGCAGCAACTACCTCGCCCGCCGCATGAGCGGTGGCGAACAGGGGGTTTGGTAAAACATGAAACGTTCATCCGGCGAAAAAATATTCAACTTTTTCAACATCCTCTTCCTCGCGTTTGTCGGGCTTATCTGCCTCTATCCGTTTATTTACACCCTAACCATCAGCCTCAGCACAGCTGCTGAGGCCAGCCGGGAAGGCTTCCACTTCTATCCACGTGAAATCTCATTCACCAGCTATAAAATGGTGCTCAGCAATCCGAACATCGTGACCGGCTACGTAAACACCATCATCCGGACCGTTCTCGGCACCTTTCTCACCGTTATTGCCACCTGTATCGCTGCCTATCCGCTCGCGCGGAAGGAAATGCCTCACCGCTCCATGCTCACCTTTTTGGTGGTCTTCACCATGCTCTTCAGCGGCGGTATCGTCCCCGGCTACTTGCTTGTCAAAAAGCTTGGCCTCATCAACAGCATGGGTTCCCTCATCCTCCCTACTCTGCTCTCCGCCTTCAACATCATTATCATCAAAAACTTCTTCCAGTCCATTCCTGACTCCCTTTCCGAATCCGCTGGCATCGACGGGGCCGGAGAATGGCGCATCCTCTTTCAGATATACATCCCGCTCTCTAAGCCCGTGCTTGCCACCGTGGCCCTCTGGTCGGCCGTATTCCACTGGAACGCCTGGTTTGATGCCCTCCTCTACATCACCGATGACAACAAGCAGGTCCTCCAGACCTTTCTCCAGCGCATCGTCATCGAGAGCAGCACCCAGCTCATGGAACTCGGCATCACCGACACCACAGTTGTAGACTTCACTGGCGAGACCATCAAAGCCGCCACCATCATCGTCACCATCCTGCCCATCATCTGCGTCTACCCCTTTCTGCAGAAGTACTTTGTCAAAGGCATCATGCTTGGCGGAGTCAAAGAGTAGCGCCAGTACGCCCCACACCGATCGTCCCCACAAGACAGCGTACTGCGCACATCACGGCGGAGATAAGACTTTTTAATCAAAAAATTAGACTTCGCACAAGGACTCTTATGGACAACTCCAGCCCGCTCTGCGCAGACCAATCCAGACCGTTCTTTCAACGCACGCCTGCTGCTGATTGGCACGATGCCCTCCCCTCTGGCAACGGCGTTCTTGGCGCATGCGTCTACGGCGGCGTCTATACCGAAAGAGTTTGCCTGAACCACGAAGGCCTCTGGATTGGCACCCGCACACAGGAGCTGCCCGATGTATCCACCTCCCTGCCGCACGTCCGTAATCTTCTTGACCAGGGCGAACTCGAAAAGGCAGAGCACGTCTATCGCGATGCCCTAACCGAACAGGGCTATCAGGGCAGCATCGGCCGTAGCCACCCCGCAGCAGACCTGTGCTGCTGCCGGCCACCAATTCACCGGCACCGTAACTACCGCCGCTCCCTAGACATGACCACCGGCGAAGTCACTGTCAGCTGGAGCGAGCGCAAGTTCCAGCTGTCCCGCCGTCTATTTGTCAGTAGAGCCGACGATCTGATCGTCTGGGAACTATCAGCAGATGCCGGCACAGTCTCCGCTTCCTTCTCACTCGGTCCACATGATCTGAATGATGCTATTGACATGG
>DMTJ01000408.1 GCA_003477185.1 Lentisphaeria bacterium | reverse complement strand
GTCGATTGGACGAGCGACATTCCAGATGCGGACATCGTCAATCTGACCCGCAAACATCTGCGCACCAGCACCACTAGGAATACCACCAATGGTCACCTGGCCAGCGAGCCCTTGGCTCAGATCCGGACCAGCCGTCACATTGGTCCGCTCAGCGACAAGCAGACCGTTCACATAGAGAGTCATGGACTCGTTGGCCGGGTCAATCACGGCGGACAAATGCGACCACTGATTGGCGGTCACCAGGCCATCGGTCAAAGCGTGCCAGGTGTGGAAAATTCCCAGTGCGGGAATATCCAGCTGGGTGCCGCCTACCTTGTATTCTTTGAGCGTACCGTTTGGCTGCTGAACCTGGTATTGAGCGTACGGGGCCAGACTGCTGGACAACGGCTCGAGGCCAAACTCGAAGTTGCTAATCCCATTGCCAATAAGATTGCGGGCCAGAATGGCACCGTCAAGTTCAACCCCAGGCTTGATCCACATCTCAATGGTCCAAGTGGATAGCAAGTGCCGTGGCTGACGCGGAATAGCGAGATAGTCGTCGCTTCCGTCGAACCACAGCGAACGGCTGATAGCTGGGCTCAGTGAGTCAGCCGGATTGGTGGCTGCGCCGCCTGGATCAGCTGTGGTGATCACACCATAGATATCGTTGACGCCAAAGATTTCCTCGGCATCGCTGAGACCATCATCATCCGTATCGATTGATGCGGGTGAGGTTCCTGCAGTTTGCTCTTCCAGAACGGTCAGTCCATCACTGTCGATATCGCGATCACCATCGTCAAGACCAAGGTTCTCGGTGCGGACACGAGTTGGATCCAAGGCCGCCAGATATTCGTAAAGGTTGGTGACTGAATCGCCATCCTGGTCGCCTGAACCGTCTTGGCTGAGATCGCCCAAAAAGGCGAGTTCCCACCAGTCAGGGAGCTGATCGTTATCGGTGTCAAAGGTGATTGCGTCTGCAATTGGGGCGCCTGGCTCATCAATCAGGCCACCTTCCCGAATGGGGGACGAAGGCCAGCCAGTAGCCCACTCGCTGGCAGCGGAAGCCGCGAAGTTCTGAATCAGGAGACCTTCGTCGTCAAAACGATAGTAGGCTGCCAGGCCCGTGGTGGGCACAACAGGGTAGTCAACGGAGGTGCCAGCAAACGGATCCACGCTAACTGCTTGCGTCCAGATTCGGACATCGTCCACGCGACCGTTGAGGTCGCCGCCAATGACCTGGGTAATCTGCAGGCTTGCGTCACGCGATGGCGGAACGCTCATGGTCTCGCGCCACTCCTCGGTGCCATTGACGTACAGAATCATCGCGTTCAATGCGGGATCGTACACCGCAGCGACATGGAACCAAGTTTCTGTGATCAGCTGGCGAAAGGCCCAGGTCGTCTGGAGGACGCCCTCTTCGGTGACATACTCAGCGTACAGACGCGAGCTACGAATGCCCATTGCGTAATGCGGGGCACCGCCGGAGCTCCGTGCGAACAGCGTCGCGTCCGTTTCACCGGCGTCTAAGCGTACCCACATTTCAATCGACCAGCCATTGCTTGGTTCAAACGCACTGCTTGGCTCGATGATGACTTGTTGGCCATCGGTCAGAGCGAGTGCGCGATTCACGTGCGGGTCGAGTGAGTTGGTCGGGTTCGGATCATTGCCGTCATCCAGACCGTCTTCGTCTGTATCGGCGGCATACCCCAGCGTGCCAGCGGTCTGCTCTTCGAGCACGGTCAGCCCATCACTGTCGGGATCTTCGTCGCCGTCAGCCGTCCCATTGCCGTCGGTATCTGTGAGAGTTGGATTCAGGCCGCTCTGATATTCGTAGAGGGCGGTAATTCCGTCGTTGTCTTCATCGCTAGTCGAGATGGTGCTGTCTGGGTAGAAGGCCTCGAACCAGTCTGGCAGACCGTTGCCATCGCTGTCGAGCACATGCTCGCCACCAAGAATGCCGTTGCCAAGTTCATGGTTCGTAAGGTTCATCCCCTGGCCATGAAGCGGAGCAGCTGAGCCCACGTGAGTGACACCCGCCGTGGCAAAGACGTAGTCTAGCGGTGAGTAGGAAACCGTCGGTGGGACGATGACCGGCGCCGTCGAAACGGCAGCGATCGCGTCAATATCCGCGCCTGGAACATTGGCCCCGCCTCGGCTTTCACCTGGATCGGTCAGGCGCAAGTAGCTAAACTGCGCATCGGACGCCACGAAGGGATCAATATCTACCCCGGAGGTGGCCCCGCTAGTGGAGCCTACAGCCACCCAAGTCTCACCATCTGCACTGATTTCGACCATGACAGGTTCCACCAGACGGCCGACTTCGAAAACCCAAATATCGACACCGCTGGTCCCGTCGGGGACGAGCACATTGTCAACAAACTGAACCGTCAGACTCCCGCCAATGCCGAGCGACACGGCACCGCGGGCACGGCCAGAATCCAAGAGCTCCGGCGAGCCAAGGGCCTGCGACGTGTCCGTCTGGGTGTTGGTGCCCGGACTGCCATTCTCGTAGGCAACCACGGCGTCTGCGAAGGAAATGTTCCCGTTTGGAAGAGTCACGCCATCAATAACGACTGATGCCGAAACATCGACCACTGTCGAGCCAAGTTCACGACTAGCAAAGGGCGTTGCCGCTGCGCCACGTTGTGGCCAGGCATGGTCTTCTACCGTGCCGCCGCCATCATCGAACCGATAATGGGCAAGCAGCTCAGTGAGTCCACCAAGGCCCTGCTCGTTGGTCAGAGCAGCATGGCTCTTATTCGCATCGATCTGCGCAGGAGTGAGGGCGGTCAGCCAGACGCGCACTTCATCTACGCGAGCCGTCATGCCCACACTGCCGAGATAGGCCGCGTGCTCGAACTCGTTGGCCGTTGGATCAGAGACCGGACGCACGCCGCTGAGGGAAATGTCATTCACATCTGACTCAGTGACATAGTCGCTCACACTGACGCCGTCAACGACCAGAGTGAGGTTCGGAGTGGCTGCGTTCCAACTAGCTGCAATGTGTGTCCAGCGATCGACCGGTAGCGCGAAGGCACCGTCAACGCGGAAGACGCGCGGCTCTGCGAGGTTATCCTCGAACAGGACATACGGCGTGCCGCCGTCCAAACCGAGTTCCATCTGGCGAACATGATGCACCGTATGTTGGAACAAGGCACCAGTCTGCCCAGGAGCCTGAGGATCAACCCACATTTCGATGGTCCAGCTGCCCCCCTGACGGTCGAACCGTGCGGGCATGGGAAGAGTCACGCGGCCTGACAGGCCAAGGTCCAAGTGACGCGAGCGAATGCGCTTGTCATCGTCAACCGGATCCCAGCCGGAATCGCTGTAAGCAGGGTGCGAGCCCTGGGCAACTTCGTCGCCATCCGTGATTCCGTCGTCATCGGAGTCGGCTGAATCCCGACGAGTGCCGTAGAAATCTTCCTCAGCGCCGGTCAGCCCGTCACCATCCTGGTCGTAACGCGGCAGGTCCGCTTCGGCATGGAGCACGCGCCATTCCGACGCAGGCGGAACAACTGGGATACCAGCGTGACGCCAGCCTTCGGCATTATCGTTCGGGTGCAGGTCGCTGGCTGCGGTAGTACCACCGTCCTTCAACGCAAAACGGCGGATGGCACTGCCACCGGCGGTGCCATCAAGGTAGGCAGCATAGGCGTCGCTGTCGGTGACACCGCTACCGATGCTCAGTTCGATGATTTGACCGGTGAAGCCTTCACCAGCACGCAGGGTGATCGGACCAGGTCCGCTAGTAGCGGCAAGGTCGGCGGGGACTGCCAGATCATTCGTAGCCTCAACCCGGCCATTGCGATACAGAGTGAGGGTGGTGCCATCAAATGCGGCACCAATTTGCGTCCATGTGTTTACCGCCACAGGGGTCAAGGAGTAGAACTGCTGCACGCTTCCAGTGGTTTCACCAGTATAGCCGACATACGGATGCCCGGTTGCGGTCAAGCCGAGCACAAAGGTCGCGCGGCCCCCACCAATGGAGCGGTGCAGGATGGTGCTCTCCGCGAGAGTCGTCGGATTGATCCAAGCAGATATGGCAAAGGTCCCGTTGGCCAGCTCCAAGCTATCTGGAATGGAGAGGTAGTCGGCCGCTGCTAGTTGCAGGGCACCCGCCGGGTACTCCTGGCTGCTGGCGTCAGCCGGATTGGTTGGCGCAGTCGGATCTGCAGGAAACTGAGTGTCCAGTTCGGCTGCGTCATCGGCTGGGGTAGTCGTGAGATTGGCAATGCTATTGTCATCGTCATTGTTCAGCAACCACGGGTAGAGGCCGGCCGTCTGCTTGTCGAGATTGGTCATATTCGTGCCTTGCCCTGGGTAGGCTTGCACCGGAAGAGCATCTTCGTTGGCATCGTTGGTGCCGTTGCCATCGGTATCAGACTCGGTCGGGTTGGTATTAGCGAAGTACTCCCAGCGGGCAGTCAGTAGATCACCATCCGCATCGCTGTTGCCGTCCATCTCTCCGTAGAGGTCTTCGAACCAATCCGGGAGACCATCACTATCAGAGTCGTGACCACTGGTCACGCCTTGGCCATAGATTGCTACGCCCGGTGCGGTCATCGAACCAGCAGGCAGTGCGATAGCCATGGATTCATCGGTCGTCGCAGTTGCGGACTGCGCAGACTCGCCAGCGTCGTCAAAATGATACGCCGCCACTAGGCCTGCTTCGCCTACAGGTAGCAGATACGCCCGGTTCGCGGCAATTTCTGCTTGGTTGCGGGCTACTGACCAGCTGCGAATCGCGTCCAAGCGACCATCGGCCAAATCGCGGCCAAAGACGAGTGCGCCATTGCCACTGCCAATCACGAGCGGCTCATCACCAAAATCGTCTTCGCTAAAGACCAGTCCGTCGACGTAAGCAGTGAGCACGCGATTCGCGCTGTCCCAAACCACGGCGATCGCATGCCAGTCGCTGTCGTTGATCACTGCCCCTGCGAGGGTGTGGTCATTGTACATGACGTCGGTCACCGTCACCTGCAGAGCGCCTGCATTGAGGTCGATTCTGTATTGAAAGCCGCCGCCAAAGTCATAGGCAACCAGCTCACCGGTCTTGTCTGCACCCAACTGGGCGTAGAACTCAATGGTCCAGTCTCCGCCACCAGCGTTGTGTGCCGCGCCATTAGGCAGAATCACTGGTCCGGAAACACTCAGGTCCAGGCTACGCTCAACCTGAGCACGCCCAGCATCCAAGGCATCAGCCAATTGGCTGGAGGCGTAGCGCGGATTCGTGCCAGCGTTGATTTCTGTAGAATCGTCGATGCCGTCGTCATCCGTGTCAGCCAGATCCGGCCGTGTCCCGTGCAACTGCTCTTCTTTGTTGAGCAGGGCGTCACCGTCGGAGTTCAGGCGACCATCCAAAATAGCGGGGTTAATGGACGCATTATTGTTTGGATTGGTGCCAGCCCAAAATTCGTAGAGATTATTAAGGTCATCCGCATCAGGGTCTGCTGTCGCATCGGCCGCATCCGCTGGATCAAGTCCGTTGGCCACTTCCCACCAATTGGGCATGCCGTCACCATCGGTATCGCTGTCGGTCAGCTCGCTGCCAGCCTCATTGGCAAAGTTTGCAGCACCAACCAGAGTTCCTGCGGTTTGCCAGCCGTTGAACCAAGGCGTGCTATCGCTCAGCAGGCCGTTCTGGGCGCTGATGCCACCATCGTTAAAGCTGAAGTTTGCGAGCAAGGCCGGATCGGCCTCGTCAACCGTTGCAGCGCCAGCCTGTGCCATTTCGGCATCGCGAACACTCGTCCAGACGCGGAGGTCATCCATCTGGCCGGTAAAGCCTTCACCGGCAATCACAGTCACAGCACCGGGGGCTTCGGTCAGTAATGCAGCGGCTGTGGTCGTGGCAACCAAGTCACCGTTGATGTACAGATTCAGGGTGCCGGTAGCCTCATCGTACGTGGCGCCAAGGTGCGACCAAGCGTGTGGTGCCAGAGCACGACGACCAGGAACGGGCAGAACCACTGCGCTACCATCCAACTGGGTGACGGAGACAACTGGGGACCAGCCATTCAAAGACAACGCGACGTTCGCACGCCCAGCGCCGAGGCGACGGGCAAAAATGATGCCGTTGACAGCGTCAGGTCGGACCATTGCTTCCACCGTGAAGCTGCTCAGAGCGGTGACAGTCGCGGGTGCAATCGCCAAGTAGCCGGTGGCGGTCGGTAAAGCGAGTGCGCGAGCATGTTGCGGTGTGGATGCGTCGGTGGCAGAGGTGCCAGCGGCGACTTCGACATCATCATTATAGCCGTCGTCATCGGTATCGATGGCGTCTGGATGGGTGCCCAGGGTCTGTTCCTCAAGATTGGTCAGCGCATCTGTGTCTGCGCTTTCATCGGCATCTGAGAGGCCATCGTAATCAGTATCAGCCCGGTTGGGGTCGGTTCCGGACAGAAATTCATACCAGTTATTCAGACCATCGGAGTCTGCGTCCGTCAGCGCATCCGCGGCGCTGGTCCAATCCAGGCCGTGCTGGCGTTCCCAGAGATCGGGCATTCCATCGCCGTCATTATCTTGCAACAGCACACCAGTGACATCAGCAAAGGCGACACTACCATGAAGGGTCGCTGCATTCTCCCAGCCATTCAACCAGTCGCGAGCCACGGTGAAATCTTCGGCTTGGCCTTGCTGTGAGCCAGCTTCGCCATTCACAATATCTCCAGATCCCCAGACGCCGTCGGCCCCTGAATTCTGCGAAGTGCCGTCATCAGCGCGCAGATAGGCAACCAAGCCGCGGGCTGGTGCAACCAAGGCATTGCCAACATTGAGACGACCGCCAGTGACCATGCGACCATCCAAGGCAGAAACGGCATCGGTGCTGTCCAGCAGCGTCGCCTTCACATCTTCCCAAGTCGCATTTGGATTTCCGGCGTGAATCAGGGCTGCGGCTCCGGCAACATGCGGTGTCGCCATTGAGGTACCGCTCAGCGTGCCGTAGGTGTTACCCGCCTGCGTACTGAGAATGGCCACACCCGGCGCAGCAAGATCAACCGTCGTCAGGCCCCAGTTACTAAAGCCTGCAAGGGCATCGCTGGAATTGGTCGCAGCCACTGAAATAATGTTGTCCAGATCATAGGAGGCTGGATAGGCTGGATTGGCGTCATTATCACTGCCGTCGTTGCCTGCGGCAGCGACAAACAACTGGCCGGCATCGCCAGCGGCTGCGATCGCATCGACCATAGCCTGCGAGAAGCCACCACCACCCCAGCTGTTACACGTGAGTGTCGCCCCCTGGGCCGTCGCATAGTTTATCGCGGAGATGGCGTCGCTGAGCAAACCACTGCCATTGGCACCGAGAAAGCGCAGGGCCATCAGCTGGACATTCCAGCTCACGCCAGTTACGCCGACGCCATTGTCACCAACGGCACCGACCGTACCAGCGACATGGGTCCCGTGATGGACGCCTACGTCTTCGGATACGGGATCATTGTCATTGTCGACCCAATCCCAACCATAAACGTCGTCTACCAGGCCGTTGCCATCATCGTCTATCCCATTTCCAGGTGTTTCCCCTGGGTTGGTCCACATGTTTGCGGCCAGGTCTTCATGATTATAGTCCACGCCAGTGTCAATAATGCCGACAATCACGTCGCGTGAGCCGGTGTTTTGGTCCCAGATCTCGGGCCCGTCAATATCGGCATCATCAATGCCACCGGTCTGGCCCGTATTATGCAGGCCCCAGAGCTCGTCGAAGCGTGGGTCGTTCGGGAATGCAGATGCCGTGAGGATGTAGTTCGGCTCGACATAGCGGACGCCCGGCGTGCCAGCCAGAGCCGTCATCTTGGCTGCCATATCGTCGCCGTTGGCG
>DMTJ01000512.1 GCA_003477185.1 Lentisphaeria bacterium | reverse complement strand
CCCAGTCATGGCGTCATCGGGCGTGGTGGGGCCGGTTAAAACCGGCGCTCCCAGTAAGCAACTCTGGTAGCGGGAGGGGCTCGGCCAGCGCGTCTGTGAAGGACGTCTCCAGTCGGACGGTGCCCAGGTGCGGGTAGCACTGGGCGTGGCGGCTCTCGACTTTGATCTCTGCCGAAAGCGGAATTGCCTCGCAGAGTTTCTGCGCCAGCTCGACGCGATCCATGGTGGGGCCGGTTATGTGGCGGGTACCGGTGATGGAAGAATGCGCGTAGTCGAGAATGCGGCGGCCGAGCGCGGGGGCGCTGACTACGGCGCGGACCTCGTCCTTGATCACGGTGATCGGCAAGCCGCGGCCGTGTCGGTATTGCAACCAGTCCAGGTGCCCAGTGCGTCCGTCGATTGAGGGGCCGACACCGAGCGGTACGCGGAGAATCAGGCCGTCGGGCCGGGCTTCACGCAGCAGCTCTTCGGCCGCCACGCGGGTGCGACCATAGTGGCTGATGGGCGTGGGGGTGGTTTGCTCCAGACACGGGGATTCGGCGTGGCCGAAGACATGATCGGACGAGACGTAGACCAGGCGTACGCTGGTGGGCAAGGCGACGAGAATCGCGGCCATGCTGAGCACATTGACCCGCCAGGCCCAGTCCATGCTTTCCTCGCATTTGCGAACTCCGCAAACCCCGCCGCAGTGGATCAGGATGTCTGGCTTGCCGGTGGCAAAGAGGGCTTCGAGGTGAGGCAGGCTGTCGATCTGAATGCGCGTCCAGTCTGCGCATTTCGGATGTTTTACGTGACGGTTGCAGAAGGGGCGAATCGCGGTGGGGTCGGCTTGGTACACGCTCCAGCCAACCATGCTGGTGGCACCAAAGAGCCAGATGCGCGGGGCGGCACTCACTGTAGCTCGGGCAAGGTTTCACCGGGCTGTTCGTCGCGGACGGCGCCGACTGTGGCGGCAACGACGGCGTAGCCAGGGGCCAGGAACCAGCCGACGATCGGAAATAGCAGCAGCAAGGTGTAGCCACAGCCGTTGCCGACCATTCGCCAGCGGTGCGCCCAGATGTAGTGAAAGGTTTCGCGGACGGACAGCTTGCGGCGCTCGAGCACGGGATCGACAAAGCCAGCGCCAGCCAGGAACATCTGGGCAAACGGCAGAAAGACGATGGCGGCGACCTGGACGATCGGGACAAAGGTGAGCACCCAGCAGCCGATGAAGATGAATGCGGAGAGCGCAACCAGGATCGTGGTGACGAAGATGGCCCGGCGAATGTCACGGGCCATCTGGCGGATGGATAGCGGTGGGCCGGTTGTGCCGAGGAGGGCACGCTCGGCAAGTTCGGAGACGGGCCCCCAGATGGGCGCGCAGACGGTCATGATGAAGGCGCGATGCAGCAGGATGGCGCCGGCTAGCATGGACCCACCCAGAATCAGTCCGAGGACGATCACGCCGGTAATCACCAGCCAGCGTGACTCGGTACGGCCAATCCAGAAGTCGGTGGCGAGGTGTAGGCCGCGGTAGGTCAGATAGAATGCGGCGGGCCAGTAGAGGACGCTAAGTAGCCCCGGAACTACCAGCATGCGCCAGATTTTCTGGTCCCAGACCAGACGGTGGGCGATTTTAAAATCGCTGACGCCGCGCCTGAGCGTGTGCAGCGTAGATAGTCGCTCGGGCTGGTCGGGCATCGGGGACGGGGGCGCTATTCGGCGGAGGGCGTGTTCAGCACGTAATGCACGTTCTCCCACGCGAGCGAGACTGCGATCTCGCCTGCGGCGAGGTTGCCCTCGGCAATAGACAGCTCGGTGAGCACTTCGTTGACGCGGGTGAGGGTCTCAACCCCGGCATTGTAGCGGGTCTTGGTGTCACCCACCTGAGTGCGGCTGAGGCTGACGTTTTCGCGATAGAGCGTGAGTTTATCGATGGTGCTGCGGTGTTCTTCAAGCGCTTGGCGGACTTCGCGAATCACTGTTTGCCAGCGTTCAGTCAACAGCGAGTCTGCGGCTTCGACGCTGGCCATGGCGGCATCGACGCCAGCGTCGCGGGCTCCGCCGTCGACCAGCTGCCAGCGGGCAGCGGCTGTAGCGTTGGTGCCAAAGCTGTCTTCACGGAAATCCAGCAGGCGGTCGCCGCTGAAGCCCGCCTGGGCGGAGAGCGTGACTGTGGGTTTGAAGGCGGCGCCAGCCGCGAGCACGCGGGCCTTGGCAGCGCGCAATTGCTCACGAAGTTGCTCGAGGTCAGGGCGCTGCTGCATGGCTTGGCGCCGTGCCTCGGGCAGCTCGAGGTTCAGCGGCTGTATCGGAACCTGCTGGACGGCGAGGTGGCTGTCGCCAGCGCGGCCCATGAGCGCGAGCAGGGTGAAGCGGTTTACGTGGGCATCGCGGACGGCATTGCGCACGCGAAGCTTGGCGTTGTTGATCCGCAGCTGAAAGTTCAGGGCGTCGGTCCGGGCAGCGGCACCGAGCTTGGCCCGCACTTCGACATCGCGCAGGAAGATGGCGTTGATCTCCTGCTCGGCGTGAGCAACTTGGCCGCGGGCTTCCGCGAGCAGGATGCCGAGGTAGGCCCGGGCGACGGCAAACCGCAGGCCGCGCAGCCCTTCCTGGAGGCTGAGTTCTTCAGCTAGGTGATCGTGCTCGGTCGCGCTGATTTGGTGCTTTCTGGCACCGCCGTCGTAGAGCAGGTATTCGAGGTCGAGAGCGAGTGAGGTGGCACTCTCCGGCCCGCCTGTCGAGAAGCCGCCTGTGGGCTGGTGCTGCAAGCGGCTGGCGGCATAGGAGGCAGAGAGCGTCGGAGCCTGGCTGGCACGGGCCTGACGCCAGACGGCTGAGGCAGCAGATACGCGGGCCCTTAGCGCGGCCAACGTGGGGCTGTTGGTGACTGCTTCGCGCTTGGCATCCGCAAGACTCAGCGCCTCCATGGGAGGGTTGGCGGAGAGGATTGGTGCCGGTGCCTGGGCACCGCACCAGACTGCTGCGAAGATCGCAAGGAGAGGTGCCAGCTTCATCCTATTTTTTCTCGTCGAGTTGGTGCAGTCGAATGGCAGCATTGCCCTTCCACGGTCCGGCCCGGCCGGTCGCGAGCTTGATAAACAACTCGCGGGCCTGCGCTTCGTCGCCGGTGCCGACTAGGCATGACGCCCGGTAGTAGATGGCGGCAGATTCCATTGGCGTGGCTGGGTACTCTGCAGCGAAGGCGTCGAGCGCCACCAAGGCCTTAGCGTACTTTCCGCTGTCATGCAGCGCAGTCACCTGGCGGAATGAGGATTGCTCATCCTTAGGCCCCATCGTGGGCATGCGCAGCATGTTGCAGCTGGCGAGGGCTGCGGCCAACGTGATCAAACAAAGTAGCTTAGCCATGGAATTGGCCTCTTGGGGATGGGACTGGTCAGACCTGCAGATCAGCAGCGCTGCTGTCATCCGACAGGTTGGTAAGAATCGGATCGACGACTTGTTCGACAAAGTCATCGACTTGCTCAGGAGCCCGGCCGACAAAACCAGACGGATCAAGCATGCTGTCGAGGGTATCATGAATCGCAGTGAAACGCGAATCAGTCCGCACGCGATCGAGCAGATCGTTCTCGACGCCTTCCTCTTTGACGCGATTCGCGGCCGCGACCGCATGGAGACGGATGACTTCGTGTAGTTCCTGGCGATCCCCGCCTGCCTTGACGCAGGCCATCATGATGTTCTCGGTGGCCATGAACGGGAGTTCTTCCTGGATCCGGCGTTCGATCACAAGCGGCCAGATTCTCATGCCGGAGGCAACATTGGTCGAGATGGCGAGGATCGCATCGGTGCCGAGGAAGCCCTCGGGCAGGATGATGCGGCGGTTGGCCGAATCGTCGAGGGTGCGCTCGAACCACTGCGTGGAATGGGTGCCAGCGGCGGTATTGGGCAGGGTCATGACGTAGCGAGCGATGGAGCAGACGCGCTCGCTGCGCATTGGGTTGCGCTTGTAGGCCATGGCGCTGGAGCCGATCTGCTTCTCGGCAAAGGGTTCATCCGCTTCCTTGAGGTTCATCAACAGGCGAATATCGGTAGCCATCTTGTGTGCGCTGGAGGCGATTCCGGCGAGGACGTTGAGCACCATGGTGTCGATCTTGCGGGTGTAGGTCTGCCCGCAGATTGGCAGCGACCGCTTGAAGCCCATCAACTCTGTGACGCGGCGATCCAGCGCGCTGACGGCCTGGTGGTCGCCGTTGAAGAGCTCGAGAAAGCTGGCTTGGGTGCCGGTGGTTCCCTTGACGCCGCGAAACGGGAACTGTGACAGCAAGTGCTGCAGCTCTTCGTAGTCGAGGACGAAGTCGTGCAGCCAGAGACAGGCGCGCTTGCCGACGGTGGTAAGCTGGGCTGGCTGGTAGTGGGTGAAGCCCAAGGTGGCCTGCGCCCGATGCGTGACCGCGAAGTCGCGGAGTGCCCGGATCAGCTTGAGCAAGGAGACAGAGGTCAGCTCCAAGGCTGCCCGAATCTGGATTAGCTCGGTATTGTCGGTGACGTAGCAGCTGGTGGCACCAAGGTGAATAATGGGCTTCGCGGCTGGGCATTGCACGCCAAAGGCATGGACATGGCTCATGACATCATGGCGGCGAACGCGCTCTTCTTCCTCGGCCACATCGAAATTGATGGTATCGGCAAACTCGCGCATCTGCGCCAATTGCTCATCACTGATATCCTGGCCAAGCTCTTGCTCGGCCTGGGCGAGCGCGATCCAGAGGTGACGCCAGGTGCTGAACTTTTTCTGTGGGGACCAGACAAAGCTCATTTCCTTGCTGGCATAGCGGCCAACCAGAGGGTTTTCATACGTGGCGCGTTGCTGTTGGCTCATCGTGTCTCCAGGTCGTTTTCTATATTTTCTTTATGATAAAAAGGTTCAGTCCCACCAGACCGCGAAAATCTCCATTCCCGTCGGTGGCGGCGGAAATCCGTCTGGAGCTCCCGGCGGCAGGCCTTGGTGGATGACATCTGGCTGCAGATCTGCCAGCCTGTCTTCGAGGACGTCTTGGTCGTGCGAGGTGGTGATGTAGACCCATTCTGCGAGGTCGCGTTCGTCGTCCGGATCATCATTCGAGATTTGAATGACGACATCGGACACGGATTTGTCTCTGCGGAGTTCGCGAAATGTGTCAGCGAAGGCCTCGAGACCCGGGTGATCGAGCAGGCTGCGCCCGATCGCGCTCTCGTCTTGGGCTGGATGGAAGAATGCTTCGAGCGTCATCACGGAGGTGACGGGGCCATCGTCGTCGCTGGGGATCATCGGCATTTCTTCCTCGAAGACCGGTGCCGGTTCTGGCTCGGTCTGTCCGCGGTCGATGACCGGATGCGGAGCGACCGCAAAGAGCGTATCCTCGCTCGGCTGGTAGGTGTGCATGCTGTGAATGTTGAGTGTCTTCAGCGCGGCAGCGAGACGCTCACCAAAGGCGCCAAATGCGGGGTCCGCACTGCTCATAATTTCACCGGCGGCTCCGATGAAGACGCCGGGATAGGTCCCAGGGATGAATCCCTGCGCGCCCGTGGCCGACAGGTCGGCGAGGATCGTATCCGGCGCAACGCTTGCGCCCCAATGTCCGGGCGTCAGCCAGGTGCCCCAGGTGACGGAGCGGTAGAGGTTACGAAAGTAGGGCGCCTGCACGTCCCATTCGAGGAAGTCGCGCTCGGCGTTCTCGGAGAACGAACGCAGGCCGATGCCGCTGTAGTAGTAGCGCGGGCGTTCGTTCGCGGGGAGTTGGTCGACGAAGCCGTAATCCACCTGAAACATGGTGGTAAGGTCGTCGAGGATGGCGCGGATCGTGTCGCGAGCGGCCTGCCCTACTGGGTATGCGGACTTCGCAACTTGGAGGTAGATCTGCCCGTAGCCGTGGCTGTGGCGAAGGTCTGCGACGCTGAAGGCGAAGGTCTCGCCCCCCTCCTCGTCGCGACCGGCGTCGTCCGAGCACATGACCAAGGTCATGACACGTTCGGCGGCGAGGTCCTCGCGCAGCGCGTCGTCGATCTCGTCCTGGTTTTTGCCGCCCGGATGGTGATCATAGGGCGTGAAATCGTAGCGATCGATCGAGAGTTTGAAGGTCTCGGCGTAGCGCTCGCCAAATTCCCAGCACCAGTGTGCCCAGTCGCTGCGCAAAGGCCGGGAGAAATAGAAGTTGTGACAGATGCAATCCATCACGGCAAAGTACTCCTTGCCACGCATCGCGCAAAACGAGTCTGCGTAAATGGGGCGGTTGCCGACGGGGTTGCCTTCGGCTGTCTCGCAAGCTCGGCTGAGGGGTTGTTGATTTAATGCGTTTGGCCGGGCTGAAAGCCCAATATCACCCTAGCCTGGGGCAGCGCCCTAGGTCCGCATGCCCGCGTGAGTTGAACGCTGAAAGCGTTCTTCAACCGGCTGCGCTCCGACACATTGCGTGCTCGGTGAGGAACGCTTTCAGCGTTCAAACC
>DMTJ01000128.1 GCA_003477185.1 Lentisphaeria bacterium | reverse complement strand
TTGAGTTAACCTCGGGCGGCGCGTTGGGAAGCGATCTGTTTTTCGATGTGACGGATTTACTTTCTGGGGCTGCCGAGAGCGCCACGGATTACACCGCGCTTGCTGCGCCCACCACGCTCACTTTTTCCGCTGGCTCAGTTAACGGCGATACCGTGGTCGTCTCCATTCCGGTCATTCAGGACACAGATGTGGAGGGCGCCGAGGCCGTCGACTTGCGCTTATCCAATCCCAGCTTTGGCGCGCTCGGTACGCAGACCAACCACACGGCCACGATCACGGATGACGAGACCTTGGGCAGAGTTGGGTTTCAATCGGCGACGAGTTCGACGATTGATGAGTTCACGGCAACCACTGACGTTGTCCTTGTTCTGAGCCTGGCCTCCGGTTCGCTCGCGGAGGATGCGATCGTGAACGTGACGGACCAACTAACTGGCGCTGCCGCGTCAGGCACTGACTACGGGGCGCTAGCCACGCCGGTCACACTCACATTCTCGGCGGGATCCATCAACGGCGCCACAATTGTGGTCCCGATTGGTGTGATTGACGATGCTACGACTGAGGGAAATGAGTCCATTGATCTCGCGATCTCGGCTGTCTCCGGTTCGGCGTCTGCAGGTGCTCAAACGAGCCATGAGTTCAGGATCACCGACGACGACAATCCGTTTGTTGCGTTCGAAACGTCCAACTCCTCGCGCACCGAGGATACTGTTGTCCATCCCGTAATGATTCGTCTCACCTTGCCGTTCGGCGGCACCATCCCGACCGACCTCTTTGTAGACGTCACAGACATTGCTGGCGATACAGCTACGAGTGGCACCGATTATGCTAATTTTGGTTCACCGTTGACCGTATCCTTTCCTGCCGGCTCGCCGGACACCACGACGGCTGTCGTATCGATTCCCGTTCTGGAAGATCTGCTAGGGGAGGGGGACGAGACCATCGACCTTCGCCTATCGAACGCAGTGGGGGGCGGTGGTGTTGTCCTCGGGGCTCCGACCAATCATAGGTTCACCATCCTCGATGATGAGGACGTCAGTGTGGAGTTTGCGGACTCTGCAACTGGCGTGGTCGAGAGTACGACCAGCCATGATGTCGTTTTGGTGCTGTCCGTTGACGGGGGCGGTACGATCGCGGACGAGGTGACTGTGGAGGTCACCGACCTACTTACCGGCACAGCTACTTCGGCCACGGACTACACGTCATTGGCTGTGCCGATCATTCTTACCTTTCCCGCTGGCTCTGCTGGCGGCGATACTGTGGTGGTCACAGTGCCAATCCTGGACGATATCCAGCTCGAAACCAGTGAAACCGTCAACCTGCAACTGGGCAATCCGAGCAACGCAAGTCTGGGCGTAGTCACCAGCCATATTGTGACCATTTCGGATGACGACGTTGCGCCAAGCATCAATTTTGACTCGTCCAGTAGCGCGACTGCGAATGAGAGCACGGGAAACCATGCTGTCGTGCTTGTCCTTTCCATGCCCAGCGGAACCCTGGGGGCGGATGCGACTGCGGACATCACAGACTTGCTCACAGGCACTGCGGATAGTGGGACGGATTACACGACTCTTGCTTCGCCGATCACCGTAACCTTCAGCGCTGGCAGTGCCGATGGAGCGACTGTTGTGGTGAATATCCCGGTTCAGAATGATTTGGTTGTTGAAGGTGGTGAGACCGTAGATTTGAACCTCTCCAACCCTACTGGTGGCGCAGTGATCGGTGCCGTGGATACCCACGAAGCCACGATCACAGATGACGATGTGGTGACCGTCAACTTTGCGTCCGGATCCAGTAGCGTGAACGAAGCGAATACAACGCAGGATGTGGTTGTGGCGCTGTCTATCCCGGGCGGCGGTACTCTCGATGCCCCGTGGACTGTTGACGTCTTGGACCTCGGTGGCGGCACGGCGGCTAACGGTTTGGATTACACCGCGATCAGCAGTCCTGTCACCGTTACTTTCCCAGCTGCTGCGGCTGATGGTGCCACCGTTGTGGTATCGGTCACCATTTTGGATGACCCGACCATTGAAGCCACGGAGACCATCGATCTAGTTCTGGCCAACTCCAGCTCGCCATTAGCGCTTGGCACGACGACAACCCATAGCATTTCCATCCTCGATGACGATGCCGCCTCCATCAGTTTCCAGTCTGGCAGCAGTTCGGTTAACGAAGGCAATACGACCCAAGATGTCATTGTTGTTCTGAGCATTTCGGGGCCGACACCGGTCGACATCACCTTTGAGGTCACGGATTTACTGAGCGGCAGTGCAGCTAATGGGACCGACTACACAACCTTGGCTAGCCCGGTGACTCTGACGTTTCTGGCGGGTTCTGCCAATGGTGACACCCAGATTGTGCCGGTCGGTATACTTCAGGATGCAACCACGGAAAGCGACGAAACGATCGTTCTTGAATTGGGCAACCCGAGTGGCGCCGCAACTCTTGGTACCTCGACCGAGCACATCGTGACGATCGTAGACGACGATCAGGCCTTGGTCGAATTTCAGTCGGCGACGAGCAGCATCGGCGAAAGCGCTGGGACTCTGTTTGTGGTTGTCGAACTGAGCGGGGGCACGGCGCTGCCAGCGGATGTCACTGTGGATGTCGCCGACCAGTTTTCGGGGACAGCGGCCAGCGATACGGACTACACTGCGATTGGTACGCCACAGGCAGTCACCTTTCCAAGCGGCAGTAATCCAGGGGATACCCAGGTTGTTTCGATACCGATCACACCTGATACGCTTGTCGAGGGAAGCGAGACGCTAAATTTGGCGCTCAGTAATGTGGCCGGGCCTGGTGTGATTGGGAGTCAGACGATCCACGTTTCCACTATCACGGATGACGACTTCGCTTCGTTGACCTTCCAGGCCAGCACCAGCTCTGTCGGCGAAGCAAACACTACACACAACGTCGTGGTTACCTTGCAATTGCCCAGTGGGACCTTGCCCGCTGATACCACTGTCGACATCGCAGATCTTGGGAGTGGAACTGCTACAACAGCCACCGATTATACCTTCAGTACGCCGATTACAGTGACCTTTGCGTCGGGGGCAGCCGATGGGACAACTGTGGTCATTGCGATCGGTATCCTTGGTGATGTCGCGACGGAGGATAACGAGACGATCGCTCTGCAATTGCAGAATCCATCAGTACTTGGGGCACTCGGGGCGACGTCCAATCATGTCGTCTCGATCACGGATGATGATGCCCCGACAGTCACTTTTCAGTCTGGTGCCAGCTCGGTCGACGAAGCAAACACAACACACAACATTGTCGTCGTGCTCAACACGCCCAGTGCCCTGCCAGCAGACGTCACCATTGACGTCTCTGATGCACTCTCCGGCTCTGCCACCAGCGCGACTGACTACGCTGCGTTTGCGGGGCTAACCGTAACCTTTTCCTCGGGAGCTACTGACGGTGAGACACAAGCGGTCCCGATTTCGATCTTGGACGATGCGGCTGGCGAAGGGCTGGAGGTGATTGACTTTCAGCTCAGCAATCCGACCGGACTCCTGACTTTGGGAGCCACCACTGAGCATGTGGTGACGATTGTTGATGACGAGGTGGCGATCATTGAGTTCCAGTCTGCCACCAGTTCCAATACGGAAGACGGGTTGATCCTGACCGTGGTCGTTGAGATTTCGAGCGGCTCTGCTGCCACGGATGCGACTGTTGACGTGACCGATCTCCTGACGGGGTCTGCCACCAGCGCTACGGACTACACGGCGCTGCCAGTTCCGGTGACAGTGACCTTTCCGGCTGGGTCTGCGCCTGGAACCACGAGGCATGTTGTCATTACGCTGCTGGACGATGTGCTGTTCGAGCCGAACGAGACAATCGACCTCTTGATGTCCAATCCCACGGGGCCCGCATCACTCGGGGCAACAACACCCCATCAGGCAACGATCATTGATGACGACACCGCAAACTTCACCTTCACAACGTCGGCCAGCAGCGTGACCGAGGCTGCTACTACGCAATTCATTGTCGTCGAGCTGGAACTCCCGGGCGGCGGCCCGCTGCCGTCTGATTTCACTGTGGATGTCGCCGACATAGGCGGTGGCTCAGCAACTTCGGGGACGGACTATGGGGCGACGGGCTTGCTCACCCTTACCTTCGCTGCAGGTACGGCGACAGGGGCCACCCAAGTCATCCCATTGGGCATCATTGACGATGCGTTACTTGAATCGAGCGAGACTGTAAACCTGCGCCTCAGCAACCCGAGTTCGCCAGGGCAGATTGGCGCGACCAGCAATCACGTCATTACCATCGTCGATGATGATTTCAACGGGACCGTTGAGTTCCAGAGCGCCACCAGCGCTTCAGCTGGCGAATCCGGAACCATTGCTGTTGTGGTCGAGCTCATGACCACAGGTGGCGTCGCACCCGCAGACATCGTCGTGAGCATCACCGATCTACTGACTGGCAGTGCCACCAGTGCGACCGATTACAGCGCACTGGCCAGCCCGATTACGCTTACCTTTGCGGCCGGCGCAAATAATGGCGATACCCTCACGTTCCCGATCAACATTCTCCCTGATGCACTTACGGAAGGCCATGAGTCCGTAGACCTGCGCATCACCGGCGTGAGTGGGCCAGCGTCTGTGGGGTCCACAAGCAACCATCAGGTCACCATCAGCGACGACGACGGGTCGTTTGTCGCCTTCCAGTCCTCTGCCAGCAGCGTCGGCGAAGCCGATACCACGCACAACGTGGTGGTGGAACTGACCATTCCTTCAGGCACACCGCTGACCGGTCCGCTGACCGTAGACGTGACCGATCTGTTGACTGGCAGCGCGACCAGCGCGATCGACTTCAGCGCAATCGCCGCACCAGTTTCGGTCGTCTTTCCCGCTGCTTCCGGCAGCGGGGCGACCCAAGTCGTGCCGATCTCTATTCTGCAGGACTCGGTCCTCGAAGGCAGCGAAACCATTAATCTACAACTCTCCAATGTGGTCACGGCCGATGGCGTTGTCCTAGGGGCGCCCACCGATCACACCGTCACCATCCTAGACGATGAAAACGACGGCACAGTTGACTTCCAGTTGATCGCCAGCTCGATCAACGAAAACAACGTCTTGCATTTCATCGGCATGATTCTGAGTTTGGATGGTGGCGTTACTCTTGGCAATGAGGTCACTGTCGAGGTAAGCGACCTGCTGAGCGGAACGGCCACGGCAGGGACCGATTTTACCGCGGTTGGCACCCAGACACTCAGTTTCCCGGTCGGGTCCACCAGTGGCACCGGGCTGTTTCTCCAGATTCCAATTCTGGATGACACCATCGGTGAACCGGATGAAACGATCGACCTGGCCTTGACTGCGGTCAGCGGACCTGCCTCACTCGGGCCGCAGACCGAGCACGAAGTCACCATCTTGGATAACGACGGTGTCGCGACCTTCCAGATCAGCAGCAGCACCGTCACCGAAACCAACACGGTCCACACTGTCATTGTCGAGCTGGTGGCGAGTGCGGCGCTGGTCGCCGATGGCTATATCGAAGTCACAGATCTTGGCACAGGCAGCGCCACAAGTGGCTCGGATTATGCGGCGCTGGCGAGCCCTGTGATTTTGACCTTTGCCGCCGGCTCCACGTCCGGAGCCACGCAGGTCGTCTCGATCACCATTCAGAACGATACCTACACCGAGGGCGACGAGACCATCAACCTGCGCCTTGCCAGTTCGGGGACACTCGGCGTCGGCAACACCAGCAATCACACGGTCACCATCAACGACGATGAAAGCGACCCGATCGTTCAGTTCCAGAACAGCGCCTCAAACCTAACCGAGGCCACGACCACCCAGAATGTCATCCTCGAGTTGACCTTGCCCAGTGGTGGTACGCTGGGGAATAACCTGACGCTCGATGTCAGTGACTTACTCACCGGTAACGCTACCAGCGGCACCGACTATGCGGCGCTGGCCATCCCTGAGACGGTGACCTTCCCGGCAGGCACGGCCACAGCAGCCACGGCCGTGATCGGCGTCCCGGTGATTAATGATTTTATCATCGAAGGCGACGAAACCGTCGACCTGCGTATGAGTAATCCGACGTTCGGCGCTCTGGGCAGTACCACCAATCACATCATCACCATCAATGATGGTGAGTTCGCCAGCATCGGCTACCGCACCGCCACATCGAGCGTCGGCGAGGCAACGACCACACACAGTGTCATCATCGACCTGACGATTACCGGTGCTGGTGCCTTGGCCACCGATTTGGTCATCAGCTACAGCGATCTTCTCACCGGCACCGCGGCCAGCACCAGCGATTACACCGCGATCTCCACCACACAAGTCACCTTTGTGGCGGGAACCGGGACCAGCCAAACTGTGGTCGTCTCGATCCCG
>DMTJ01000384.1 GCA_003477185.1 Lentisphaeria bacterium | reverse complement strand
CATAGCGACCGCGAGATCATCCTGGGCCGCACCAGCGGCGTGCGTATTCGCTATATAGACGGCGGGTGGCTTTCAAACATGCTGCGCGGCGCGGGCCTCCATGTGCTACATCTCGGCACGGTTTGCGCGGTTGGCATGATGGCGGGGATCGCATTCACCTTCCCCGTTGCCGTCTTCGTTTCGCTGGCTTTGTTTCTGTCCTCCATGGCCGGCCAGTTCTTCAGCGGCATAGCCCGAGAACTTCTCTCGCATGATGGAATTACACTGGCAGAGCGCCTCGCCGTGGTCATGATCAAAACCGGACAGTGGCTGACGGGGGGAATGCAGCCACCAGAATTGATCCGCTCGCTTGCCACTGGGGTTGTGGTGTCTTGGGGGGACAGCTCAGTCTGGATCATGCAGACGCTGATGTACTGTCTCATTGCCGCGGCATTGGGCTGCGTGATTCTGCAACGAAAAGAACTATCCAAGCTTCAGGCATGATGCGTACTAAATACCTCCATATCGCAGCGATCCTGCTCGCTCTGGCTGGTCTGGGCTGGAACCAGAGCCGGTTCAAGGCTCGCCAGCAGTCTACAGGGCTCTCAGTGGCTTCACCGAACGTCCCAGCGTCAGTCTCGCTGGTCACTATCGCGCTCGGTCCCATGCGCGCCTTGGTGACCAACGCGCTGTGGTGGCGTGCGATCGAGCATCAGGACCGGGGCGAGTTTTTTGATGTGGTGCAGCTAAGCGAGTGGATCACGGAGCTGCAGCCGAATATTGGCAGCGTCTGGGCCTACCTCGGCTGGAACATGGCCTATAATATCTCCTATGAGTTTTCTGATCCCAATGACCAGTGGGCTTGGGTGGAGAATGCAATCGTCCTGCTCCGTGACCGGGGGCTCCGGGCTAACCCAGACCAGAGCAAAAACCAAGTTATTCGACACGAGCTGGCGCGGATATTCTATGAGAAAATCGAGCGTAACGAACATTATCGCACACGCTGGACGTTCAAGATGCTGGACTACTTCGAGCTGGGCACGCGCGTGGATCTGCTAAACATGGACGCGGCAGCCGAGAGTATAGAGGCCTTGAAGAAGCGGCCGGGAGTCGCGGAGTATGCACAGGCGGCACGGCAGGAACTGGGCGTAGATGTTTTTGATTTTGAGAAGAACCGGCCTCCACGAGATGGTTTGGAGGTTAATCTGGAGACTGAGGGCAGAGTGATGGCTGGAATTCAGGTCTATTACTGTCGTGCGCGACTTCGGATTGAGCAGGACCTGGGGATGGAGATCAAGCGGATGCTATTCATTAATAATGAATTCGGCCCATTCGACTGGCGCTCCAATCAGGCACACGCCATCTATTGGGCGGCTGAGAACGATTGGGAGGACTATGTAGCCACCGGCGCGAACTATGCGGAGATCGTACGCCAGGCGATGTCGAACTCCTTTTTCCGTGGTCGGGTCTTTCAAAACGCTGCTCTGAATGGAATCTCTTACACACCAAACCTGGACAACATCCACCGCATCCATGTGTACTACGACGAGGTGCTGGAGAAGCGCTACTCCACGATGATGGATGATGGGCACAGACGCTTCCTACGGGACGCTGTGGGCATTCTGTACACGTTTGACAAGCGTGAGGAGGCCAGAACTCTATTCGAGCACTATAAAGAAGGCTATGACCCCGATGGTGACTTCGAGTCATTCGTGCTGGATAGCATGGCGCGAAATCTGAACCGGAACGACAGTCGCTCCAAGCAAGCCACAGTGGAGGCGCTTGTATACAAGCATCTGGAATGGTTAGACGCTGGGGATTTCGAGCAGGCAAATGGCTACTTCAAGGCGGCGCGCGCAACGCACGCCCGGAACTGGAAGGAGAACCCGGCAGGCTCGCGTGAGCGCCTGCCGCCGTTCGCTGAACTTGCCAATTCGGCTCGCAAGCGCTACTCCGCGAAGAGGCCCGAGATGACCATCGAGCGGCTCAAGCAGCGTCTGGACGAAAGCGTGAAGGTACGCATAGAGCTTGACGAACGGAAAGTAGGAATCGGGGATTTCCAAGACCGCAAGAAGCTCGTTCGCCCGCCTGCACACGCCGAATAACTGGCTAGTTGTGCGATCTCCGCAAAAGTTTTACCGCAGTAATCAGGCTCACGTCTTTACTCAGGCGTTGCGAAACCGGAAGCTGGCGCAGAGTTTTGACCACCGCGGGCTTTTGGTCGACCGCATAGTCGGGTAGAATGCCCTTGGACTGCCAGGACTTGCCTTTGGGCGAGTACATGGTGCCGATAATGAACTTCAGGCGAAACTTGTTCTCAAGCGCAAAGGTCTGTTCGAAGACGCCCTTTCCGTAGGTCTTCTTCCCCACGACTGTTGCCCCGGCATCCTGAAGGCCTGCAACAATGATTTCGGCCGACGACGCCGTGTTCTCGTTGGCCAAAATGGCGATATCAAAATCGTACGGCTCTTCTGTAGTCGACACGTAATTCTGCAGATTGTCCGCCTTCTTCAAGGTGCGCAGCATGACCGTCTTCTCACCCAGAAACAGCTCGACAGTTCGCAATGCCTCTAGGAACACGCCACCTACGTTATTGCGCAGATCCAGAACCAGGCCAGTGACATTTGCCTCTCGCGCTAGGGCCAGCTGCTCTGCCACGTCGGCGGAGGTGGTGGCGGTGATTGTGCGGAGTTCGCAAAGCCAGATCTTGGCGTCTACTGGGAGGCAAACAAACTGCTGCGTGTGAAACTCACTCCGCTCCAGTTGAACCTCGAAAATCTTGATATCACGAATGATTTTCAGACTCACTTTTGTGCCGATTTCTCCCTGGAGCAGTGAGTTTACGTCGCTCACTGATTTGCCGGAAAGTGGCTGATCATCGATCCGCATGATCCGGTCATTGGCCTGCAACAGTCCGTCGGCTGGGGATGTTGGTTCGACGCCGGTCACCGTAAGACTGCCGTCTTTCTGGTTGAAGCTGCTCTTGATGCCCACGGACACCTTCACTCCCTTCAGCGAATCGCGAACCTTGCTGTAATCCGCTGGTTGCCAGATCTTCCCGAGCTCTGGATTCCCAGGTGGTGAAATGTGGCGCAGCATCCCTTCGATCGCAGCCCAGTAGAGGGCTTCCTCGGTCAGGGAGCTGCTGTAGTAGTGCTCCAAAAGTAGGCCTCGTGCCTCTTCAAAGGCAGCCGCTGCATCCGGAAACTCGTGCTCCAGCGCCACCGTAAACAGAGGCGCTACTTTTCTCTTCTCTTCCGCCTGCGTGAGCAGTGCCAGCAGTAGCAACACCCAGCGCATGGCTCAGTTCATCAGGATTTTGGGCAGAGCGATAAAGCCAGCGATCGCACTTCCCAGATTCACCAGCAGATAGACCAGCAGCAACCGGGTGACGCGGTTGCGCCAGAAGCCCCGAGTGGTACTGAGGTCCTCGCCGAGCTTTTCGAAGTCGGCGACCTGCGGTTTCCGCAGCCAGCCTTCCACCAACCCGGCAAACATGCCTGCCTGAATCGCAGGATTAAGCGAGGTGATCGGTGAAGCGATGGCGCCAACGATAATGCTGAGCGGATGGGCGCAGGCCAGGATCCCGCCGATTCCCGCCAAGATGACATTGATCCAAATCCAGTACTCAAGCCGTTCCTTCCCGTCTTCCGGATTGTTCAGGAAACCAAGTGTCACGCCGACCACCGCGAGCACGGGAATAATCCAGGGAAGCAGCTTGCGCCACGCGCTCTTCTTTGGAATCTCGCAGAGCTCATCGAGGTCTGCGGGCTCGCCCCAGTTCCGCTTCATGCCGGGAACATGGCCCGCGCCGACGACCGCGACGATGGGACTCCCTTCGGTCTCGAGCAGCTTCTGGTTCATGAAGCGGTCCCGC
>DMTJ01000125.1 GCA_003477185.1 Lentisphaeria bacterium | reverse complement strand
GCCTCCCGTTTTTTGTGGGTTCAGTACTGCCCGCACTTCTTGTGATATCTCACAAGCGCGGTCTATTACCACTCGATACATATACTACAGTAGGAATCGTTCATGTCACATACAGCTTCGTCGTCTCGCTATAAGTCTATGACCTATCGCCGCTGTGGTCGCTCTGGTTTGAAGTTACCTGCTGTCTCGCTCGGGCTCTGGCATAACTTTGGCAGCGTGGACTCACGCTCGACAGCGCGAGACCTGATCGTCCGCGCATTCGACCTTGGTGTGACGCACTTTGATTTGGCCAACAACTACGGGCCGCCGCCAGGATCTGCTGAAGAAACATTCGGGCGGATTATCAAGGAGTGTCTTGCCAGCCACCGAGACGAACTGATCATCTCGACCAAGGCCGGGCACCCGATGTGGGAAGGGCCGTATGGCAAGGGCGGATCGAAAAAGCATCTCATGGCGAGCCTGGACCAGAGCCTGGAACGCATGGGGCTGGACTATGTGGACATTTTCTACCACCACTGCCCCGACTCAGAAACCCCGATCGAAGAGTCGATGCAGGCATTGGATGCCATCGTCCGGTCCGGTAAAGCGCTGTATGTGGGCGTCTCCAAGTATTCTGCAGAGCAAACGAAGACGGCGGTGAAGATTTTGAAGGATCTGGGCACGCCATGCCTGGTGCACCAGGTACGCTACAACATGCTCGAGCGCAATGCCGAGGATGGGTTGCTGGACGAGGTGGGAGATAGCGGAGTGGGCTGTATCGCCTTCTCGCCGTTGGCCCAGGGGATACTTTCCAGCAAGTACCTGCGCGGGATTCCGAACAACTCTCGGGCGGCCAAGGTTCATGGCACGCTCAAGGCGGAGCATGTCACCGAAGCCGTGCTCAAACGTATTGGTGCCTTGAACGTGATGGCGCATCAGCGCCGGCAACAGCTTACCCAACTGGCGTTGGCCTGGCTACTGCGCGACAAGCGCGTGACCAGCGTGCTGGTGGGCGCCAGTCTGCCGCAACAGCTCGAAGAGAATGTAGCGGCTCTGACAAACTTGGAGCTGTCAGATAAAGAGCTTTCTGCCATTCACACGATCCTGCAACACTAATCCTGAGGCATTGGAGCACGCATGACTCGCTATGCTTTTATCCTCCTGTGGCTTGTGCTGTCGATGCCAGCCGAGGACGGCATCGAGGCCGATACAGACACGGACCGCAAAGCTAGCAAGGTCACGACCCCGGCGCTGCACCCCAAGTCAATCGTCTTCATCGACTGGCGGATGAATCAGGAGGGCACTATTCCGGAAGTGCGGAGTGTGCAAAACGAGAGTTACTCCGTGAACCAGCTGCGTTTGGAATCCACCGCGAAACTCGTGAAGCTGCCGAAGACGAAGCAAGAACTTGGCAAAGATGGGCCGAGCGACAGAGTCCTGTACTTTGATGGCAAGCAGAGCAAGGCCAGTAGGTGCATGTACAACTGGAACTCGAAGCGTCCGTTTGCGCTTACCTTCTGGGTCAATATCGAGCAGGAACTCAAGTATAGCCAGACTGTGTTCTCGGTGTTCAAGGCTTGGGACGTGATCTGGCACAAGAACAAGATCGAGGCGCACATCTACCACAAGGATGAGATCACGGTGCTCTCGCTGCCGTGTCCGGTGGGGGAGTGGCACCAGGTCACACTTTCATACGGCACGACCGGCGCTGTGCTGTTTGGTGCTAACGGGCGGACCAAGAAGATCCAGTTCGCTCCCGGCCAAAGCATGAACGTCCACGAGCGGCCGATCCGAGTCGGCGCAAACGCCTTTAGCAGTCGTCCGTTTAATGGCTCTCTGGACAACGTGCGGCTGGTGGTTCCTTGGGAAGTCAAGCGCGGTAACCCGCGCAGCTTCAGCAAGGACTTCGGCCGCCACCTGTAGGAAATATCCCAGGCAATCGTGTGATAGACCGCTGGCCAGCCTCTGGCTATTCCCAGCGAAATGGGGTCTGGCGCTGGCCGCCCTCGTCTTCGAGAATCTTGCCTAGAGTTTCGGTATTGGTCTGCACCACAGCGGCGTCGCCAATTCCCTCGACATTGAGCCGCATAAACGGCTCTGTGTTGGACTTGCGTACGTTGAATCGCCAGGTAGGATTCTTGAAGCGAATTGACAGCCCGTCCATTTCTGGCTCGATCTCGCCGTCGCCAAGCTCTTTCTCGGTGCCGTGTAAGGCCGCCGTCGCACGGTGCATGGCCTCGGTGTCGGGGAAGGCGTAATTGATCTCTCCAGACAGTGGATGTTGCGTACGTAGGTCGCCAAGCCACTCGCTTAAGGTCCGACCGGAGCGGCAGAGTTCGCGTAAGGTTAGCAGGAAGGGGATCATGCCGTTGTCGGTGTAGTAGTAGCGACGGAAATAGTAGTGGGCGCTGGTCTCGCCGCCGAAAATTGAGTCCGTCTTGCGCATGAGCTCTTTGATGAACGAGTGGCCGCAACGGCCGATGATCGTCGTACCACCGACAGCATTCACAGCGGCCTCCACCGGCCAAATCACGCGTGGATCGCAGATTACGCTGCCACCATGATTTTCGCGGACCAGGCTCTCGCCCAAGCGGGCTGTGACGTACGGGCCATCGACGAAATCGCCTTTCTCATCAAAGAAAAAGCAACGATCTGCGTCGGCATCCCAGGCTGTGGCAAATGCGTAGTCCGCATTCTTGAACTTGCCCGTGGTGATCGCCTGATTACCCGGCTGCATGGGATCGGGCCGCCCGCGCGGCACGGACGCAAAGGTGCCATCGGGCTCGAAGAAGATGGAATCATAGGTGATCGGCGTGCCTTCCAGGATCCGAGAGACAGCCTGCCCCGCAAAGCCGCAGTTTGCGTTCAACAGAAGATGCTTCGGAGTCAGCTCGCCTAGGTCCGTGAAGTAGCGCATGTGCTGCACGTAGTCATCCATGAGTGAGACGGTACGCACCACGCCACGCTTGCCGACTGGCTTGCGGCCTAGCTTGCTCATTTTCAGCGCCTCGTCGCGGATGGTCATGATCCCGCTGTCGCGAGAGATTGGAATAGCCTGCTCGCGGACCATTTTTAGGCCGTTGTACTCGCGCGGATTGTGTGATGCGCTGACCACGACGCCGCCATCGGTGCGATAGTTCACCACCGCGAAATAAAGCATGTCGGTAGAGATCCCACCGATATTCAGGACGTCTACGCCAGCATCGGTCAAGCCGGATACGATTTGCTGCCAGAGGCAGCCGGAGGTTTCTCGCACATCGTGCCCTACGGCGACGACCTTGGGCTGCACAACTTTGGCATAGGCCTGGGCGATGAAGTAGAAGTCCTCTGGCGAAAAGTCTGCGCCGAACTTACCGCGAATGTCGTAGGCGCGAAATATATCAGGATTCACAGGGCACTCCAAGGGGGAAGGCGTAGAGCCTGCAAAATGACACCGACGCGGCAGATCGCTACCAGATTCTTTGGATTGCGTTGGCCTTTACCCAGCCTTCGTCCTTGCCCACCCGCACGCGTACCCATTCGATGCCTTGCTCGCGGATCTCGGCGGCTGAGCCCTCGCCGAGCGTAGTGGTCGCTTCGACACCCCCGCTACTCGGGAGCCGCGATGGGTACAACCCTGTGTCCGGACTGGTGATCAGCGCCTGATTGGCCCGATAACTAGTCTGCCGTTGGACTAGCGCAGCCATCACGCACAAGCTGGCAGCCACGGCGCAGAGCGTGCCGTATGGGAGCAGGCGCCAGCGTTTCGCCCGGCGCAGGGCCAACAGCACCCAGCAGAAAAGCCACAGCAACGCAGCGCCCACCAACCACTGATCGGGGCGAAACCGGTCACGCGTGGTCTGCAGCAGATCGCCCGGGGTCTCGGAAGGATTCACCGGCCCCTGGCCCAGCTGGCTGCGA
>DMTJ01000569.1 GCA_003477185.1 Lentisphaeria bacterium | reverse complement strand
GTCAAAGCCGCAGCGGGGCGCCCGAAAGACCAGATGGTCTTGCCGATTCTGCGCGAGACCCTCCGCGAACGCGAGCGTCTCGGCGAATAGCGCATGACTCTTGGACTTGATGACCTGGTGACGCCATGACCCGATGGCGCCCAACAGGCCACCAATATGGCACCAAGGGAGCTCGGTCATGATGTTGTCGGGAGTCACCAAGTCACCAAGTCCAAACGGAAGTTGCGTTGCCGCAATCCAGCCCCATCAGCTTGGCTGGTAGGAGCGGCAGTCGCTCTTGGCTGGTACCCTCATTCCCCGACCGGGCAAGCTAGTTGGGAGCCTCACTCCACCGCCGCCCAGCGCGCCAAGATTTGATCTTCACTCAAGGCGCGATTGGTGACCTGAAAGTCATCGAGAGCCCCCACAAAAGGCGTGCGGTGCTGACCGAGGAATGGAGAGCCGATCCCGGCCCTGACGCCTTTGAAATCAAAGGCGCTTCGAAAGGCCGATCGTAGCACACGGGGACGTCATTTACGCCAGCAATTGCCAGGCAATGCCCCCTTCTGCAATCGACGCCTCCAGCGCCTTCCCACGCTTGCTTCTGTACCGTGATTCACCACACTAGTGGTCCGGGGAGAGAGGACTCCGCCTCCCCGGCGAGGCAGCGGTTGGGGCGTTTGTTTCAGGGGAGCCGTGTCCCATGCACGAATGGCACATTGGCTCGGATTGGTTTCAGGGGAGCGAGTTGTTTCATAGTCGTGTTGGAGTCACAGCCCTACCTATCCTCACAGCTCGTATTGCGGAACGGTCATCCACTCGCCGGCTTTCAGCGCCGACTTGTGCGCGATCACACCGCTCATGGTCATGTTCAACGCTGAGCTGACATCTACGATGGGTTTGCGATCCAGCAGGATCGATTCGATAAAATCGCTCGTCAACTGCCCATGCGAACCGCCATGATGGCCGGGTGAAACGCCAGGTGGCAAGGCGGGCCGAGCCGTATCCACGGCTTTTTGGTTTTGGCCCTTTTGACCATACACACGACCTTGTTCGCCGTGGGCATTCTTCATGTCCCAACTGCCAGCCATGCGAGAGATGCCACCCTCGCTCGTTTTCAACAGGGCCACTTCTGTGCCAAAGGTGTTGTTGTGGCCGTTCTTGCCGGTTTGAAACTCTTCATAAAGGCAGGGAGTGCCCAAGCAGGAGACATCGGTGAAACGACCACCTCCGGTGACAGAGACATAGTACGCCGTGGCATGGGTTGGGTACCACATGGGTGGGAGGCCCCTGCGCCAGCCATGGTTGTCAATCTTGCCATTCTTCGGGTTGAAGCTGGCAATGCCACGCGGGCCGAAGTCATGGTAGTACTCGCCTTCGGAATAGAGGATCTTCCCCAAAATTCCCGCCTGGTATTGCATGCGTAGCGAATAACAATCCCCATGAAACGTGGAGGTTTCGTTCATCATGTACTTCATGCCGCTTGTCTTGACGGCATTGAACAGTTTCTCCGCATCCTCTTCAGCTTCAAAGCCAAATACGGCCGGCACCGCAGAGCAAACGTGCTTGCCGTGCTCCAACGCCATAATGGCCAACCGTGCATGGCTCGGCGCGTCGGTCGCGATATAGATCGCCTCAATGCTCCTGTCCTTGATCATCTCTTCGCAGGATGGGTAGGTCTTCTTGGCACCCACCGCTTTGGCCAAGTCCGCACACCGCTGGGGATCCAGGTCAGTGGCAGCGACCACGTCGACATTGGGATGGTTCTGGTAGAAGAATGTTGCCCCGAACTTGCAGAGCCCGTAGCCAGCGATGCCCACCTTGATCTTGCGATCAGACTTTTTCTGCCAGGTGCCGGTATTTCTTGCGACTGCTTGGTGCGCGTGTTCTGGTTCGCCGTCGAATCCAGGAATCACGTTGCCGTCTGCATCGCGCGGTAGGTCATCAGCAGCGTGCAATGAACTGGCCATCGACAATGCGCCCACGGCGGCTGCACTGGCGCCGATGCCTTGGATGAAGGTGCGGCGGCTGAGAGTTGTGGGGTCGTTGTGTTCCATCGTTCAGGTCCTCTATTGGGATGGTTTCTTGTTGTTACTCAATTGATTGACATGCTTGGGGCTCAAGGCCATCAGCAGGCAGGCGGCGAACATGTTGCCTCTGGCGATCACGTTCTCCCGCGGTTTCTGGGGGGGCGGGTGTCTTGCGAAAATGGGAGCGTCCATCGGGATTTCCTGCGATTTGGAGCAGGTTCTACCTACTTATACCCGCGATAGTAGTGCTCAACACGGTCAAATAACCGCTTTCTAATTGCGAAAAACCGATATCGCCAGCATTGGGATCGAGTAGGTATTGCCCCTCCTCCTCTCTCCCCCGACGCCCCAGCGGTCTTCTCCGGGCCTTCGTGGTTCAGGCTATGAGCTGCTGTCAGTCGTCGTAGACCAAGCTCCAGCCGACCCCCGGCTGGTGGTTGGCGTACGCCGCGTAACTTCTGCTCTGGACGTCGACGTTGACGTTGACCACGTATTCCTAGTCGTCAGCCGCAGAGGCGCCGAGGACGCTATTGCCGGCCATCGCGAGCTGGTAGGACAACATCGTGTCTTTGACGGCAGTGCTCATGCGAGTTGCTCTCCTCTTGGTAGCCAGATCTGCGTGCCAAGCTTGACTGTGCAGAGTGTGATGTGGATTGAGGAATCATGCTATAAACCGCGTTCGCATAGCATGGAGTCTCGTATATCGTATTCCTGAGATGCATTGAGAAGCCAATAAGTGGGTGCGAAAAAGAGATACAGTCATGCAGAAAAGCGATATCTCAATGCTTCAGATTCGCGAGGTGGCGTCATATACGCACGCTCAGAAGAAGCGCCAGACCAGCATCAATTGCTGGCTGCTGGTCAATCTTGGCAATGCGGACAAGGTCTCCGTGGCGCTGCCATCCGGCCAGCATGTGCTTACCGTGACCGAGAATCGGCCCTTCGCGATCCTGGTTCCGTCTGGCAGCTGTATAGACTTCGAGTATGGCGAGGGCCGCGAAGACTGGGTCATCGAGTTGCCCCAAGGTGCAATCAGCGAGTCGGCCGCCGCTTCAGTCCGCCTGTCTTGGCCTGGAATGCATGTCCAGGCGCCTGCCGCCGGGTTGCTGGATACGGTTCAAGCGGAGCGCAGCCGCAGCTATCTCACCCGCATGCTGGATGCATTTCACAGCCCTGAAGAGTCCGCACAAGTATCGTTGCAGCTATCGTTCTATGCCTTGCTGGACTGCATTCTCCACCCCGACTTATCTCTCGAAAGACAAGATCCTGCCGAGGCCCTACGCAAGCGCATCGTGGCCGACTGTGGCTTTGTCATGCATCTTTCCAAGCTCAGCTTGAAGTGCGGCTATTCTGCCGACCACCTTCGCCGCCTGTTTGAAGCTAGATTCGGGATCACGCCCAAGGCCTTCCGGACGGGGTACCGAATGCATCTGGCCAAAGATCTTCTTGGCCTCCGGGATCTATCCGTTCAGGAAGTTGCGACGCAACTTGGCTACGGGCATCCCGCCCATTTCTCCACCGCCTTTAAAAAGCACTTTGGCCAAAGCCCCAAAGACTGGAAGCTCCGGCAAGCCCTGCAGTAAGCGATCTTGGCGTCGCCAGAGTCATTGCCCAAGATAGGGGGGTGGCCTGCCAGGCTGACCCCAGCCAAGCCAGGAACGCCAACCGACTTCCTGACCGGCAGAATGCTCCCCCATAAGTTGTCGCGCGGATAAAGTGGCCTATATTCAGGATGACCTGAATTCAGACCACATCATGGGGAGATCGCCATGGTCACACTGTCATTGTCGGAAGCAAAGATGAAGCTGAGTCGCTTGGTCGACGCGGTGAGCAGCCGAGACGAAGAGGTGACAATCACCAAGAACGGCACCCCCGCCGCAGTCTTGGTGAGTCCCGACGAATTCGCGGGCTGGAAAGAGACGCTCGCCGTCCAAGAAGACCGCGAGCTAATGGCCGAAATCCGCCAGGGCCTGGGCGCGCTAGCGGCAGGCGAGGCGGAGCTTTACTCCCTTGAAGAACTGCTGCCTTGAAACAACCACAGCTGCGCGTTCCGGGCCATGTGACGGACTTCCTTCGTCATCTGCATCCAGACATGAAGCGCAAGATTCGGGCTGCCCTGGCGGCCATTCTAGCGGAGCCGAGCTCGGGCAAGCAATTGCAGCGCGAGCTTGCCGGATTGCGCAGCTATCGAGTCGGCAGGCTGAGAGTGGTGTACCGTCAACGAGGCGACGACGAAATCGCGCTGGTGGCCGTGGGACCGCGCCGCGTCATCTACGAAGAAACCTACCGCCGCTTACAGAAAGAATCCGAGCAGTGAGATAGCCTGCTTTACGCATCAATAGGATGACCGTAACGTATCCCCACCACGTCGGCACAAACGGTAGGATGGAGAGATGCGACAGATGAAGAAGCGATTCGTACAGGTCGGGCTTGGCGTCCGGTCGGAGATGTACTGGCAGGCGATCGCCGGAGACTTTGCGGACCACTGCGAGCTGGTCGGGATCTGCGACAACAATGCCGGGCGCCTGGCGATGCGTCAGCAGCAGTTGGCAGACCTCGCCACCCCAGTCTCTGCCTACGCGGCCGAAGACTTTGATCGCATGATCGCAGAGTGCCGCCCGGATACGGTTATCGTCACCACACGCGATTGCAATCATCACCACTACATCTGTCGGGCCATGGAGCTGGGCTGCGATGCCATCACCGAAAAGCCTATGACCACCGATGTGGACAAGTGCCGCGAGATTCTGCGCACCCAGCAGACCACGGGAAAGGTCTGCACCGTCACCTTTAACTACCGCTATGCACCCCCGCGAACCCAGCTCAAAGAGATGTTGATGTCCGGGCTGATTGGAAACATCGTTTCCGTCGATTTTCACTGGATGCTCAATACCAGCCATGGCGCAGACTACTTTCGCCGCTGGCACCGGAACAAGGAAAACTCCGGGGGGCTGATGGTTCACAAGGCGACTCATCACTTTGATCTGGTAAACTGGTGGCTGTCGAGCGTGCCGGAGACGGTGTTCGCAGTGGGCAAGCGCAACTTTTACCGCCCCGAAACGGCTGCCCAGCTCGGGCTCGAGAATCCAGGAGAGCGCTGTCACGCCTGTCCCGAAAGCACGAAATGTCCCTTCTTCTTGGATCTTGCTGGCAATGAGGGCTTGCGCGCCACCTATCTCGATCACGAGGCCCATGACGGATATTTTCGGGACCGCTGTGTGTTTTCTCCCGAGATCGATATTGAGGACACCATGAACGTAGTCGTCAACTATCGTTCCGGTGCCACCATGAGCTACAGCCTAAACGCATTCATGCCATGGGAAGGCTTCACGGTTACCTTTAATGGGAGCCGTGGTCGCATCGAGCACCTGTGCCAGGAGTCCATCTATATCAATGGCGATGGCCAGGTACCAGGCGAACTCGTGCGTGAAGGGACCCGCACCAAAGTCTTTCCCCATTTTCTCCCGGCGTATGAGGTCGATATCTGGGAAGCCCAGGGAGGCCATGGCGGTGCCGACCCAGTGATGCTCAAATACATCCTGGACCCCAGCAATCAGCCAGAGGACAAGTACCTGCGCGCAGCAGATCAGTGCGCCGGCGCCTGGTCTATTATCACCGGCATTGCCGCCAACCAAAGCTTCAAGACAAGCTCACCGGTTCAAATCGCAGATCTCCTTCCCGACGTGGCTGAGCCAAATTACCCGCCAATGCCCGCGCCTTTCGAGCTGATCTCCGCCGCTGATCTCGCGGCGATCGCGACAGAACGAAGCACCCGGGCCTGACTGCCAACTGATTCCAGCGCCTATCGAAGGACATGCACCCGTTTGTAGTTAGGCACGGGAGTGGTGCCGTTCTTCAACGTGTCGTGTGCACAGCGGCGAACGCGACTGCCGTCGCTGACTACGAACCTCCTACCTGTTCGGGGATCCGCGCCAGATCGCTTGCGACCGACTTGCGGAAAAGACGCCATATGTGACCATCTGCTGCTCGAAGCCGCTTCAACATCTCTTCGTAGCTAATCAATGGCTCTGGGGACCGTTCGTCGAAAGCAGCCAAGTCGTCTGCGTCTTCACTCAGCTTCTCGCGAACTGCATCGTTGACGAACTCAGAGACCGAGCGAGACGTCTCGGCTGCCTTTACGCGCAACGCACGATGAAGGGCTGGGTCGAAGTATATTGTGGAGCGTTTGGTTATGGCTGACATTGTGTCATCTCGCTTTTTGACGAACTCATGATTCACCACACTAGCATTCCTGCCCGCGTGCTTCCCCGCCCCAGACAGCCTGTCGCTCGGCGGGCTCCCAGTGTGGTGCGTCCTCTGGGCACCACCACAGCTGCACAGCTCGGCGGCGCTGGCCGGAATTATTGTGCGGCGTACCATGCGGTGCCAGCCCGCTAAAAAACAAACCGCCGCCTGGCGCTAACGGTGCCACTAACACCCGCG
>DMTJ01000254.1 GCA_003477185.1 Lentisphaeria bacterium | reverse complement strand
CTGGCGGGCAAGCGGCACGAGACCCGGAGGGAAGACTTTCTGAATCACTTTCCGCACGAACACCGCAGCAGCTACTACACAAGCTATGTCAATGCCGGCTGGAAACTCATCTATCACTACCCGGTGCCGGACAAGGGCAGGAGGAGGCAGAATCCGCTCCCCAAGACCTACGAGCTGTTCAACCTCAAGGATGACCCGTTCGAGAAGAATGACCTGGCGGATAGCCATCCGGAGAAGGTGCAGACGATGTTGACCGCTCTGCGGAAAGACCTTGCGGCCAAGAATGCGCTGTACCCTGCAATGGGCACGCAGGAGTTGCTGCCAGGCGAGGCGCCCGAACCGCCCGCAGCACAGGCGCCTGCAGCAAGCAGCGCAACGCTGCCTCCATTCGTGAAGGCGGTCAGGGCATCAAGCCATGAGCTGGGAAATTTGCCGGTTCATGCCGTTGACGCCGACAAGACATCTCGTTGGGCAGCACGTGACGGCTCGTTTCCGCAATTCTTGGAAATTGAACTGCAGGCGGCTCAGCAGGCAAAGGGCGTCACCGTCAGCTTCCGCAATAAGACCATGATTCGCTATACCATAGATGGTTTTGGACCGGATGGGACATGGATAACTCTCGTTGACCAGAGCGAAAACAAGGAGAAAGTCCAGACGGTAACACACAGCTTCGACGCCGAGCTTACAAAGCTCAAAGTGACCGTACTCGAGGCCCAGACAGGCTGGGCAACGATCACGGACCTTCAGATAGGGAAGTGAATCAGGGGCGCAAGTCAGCTCTGTAAGTGCGCCACATAAGCTGACGGGTGCCCGCCGGGTCAGTAGTCAAGCTCGATGGCCCCTTCGACAAAGCCGAATGCGCCCACCAGTGTGCTGTAGGAGCCTGATTCTACGTGGCCATCGGCACAGAGGACGTTGCTGAGGCCATTGTGTCGAACATGTACCTTGCTTAACGCAGGAGCCGTGATCACTCGAACCATGTAGATTTGCCTCTGCGTGACGGTGTAAACGCCGTCCACGGCAATATCCTGGCCGGATGGGTCGTCGATTGCACTCGGCCGCCATCCGGGCCATCCCCCCTGCAGGAGTTTCTGCCAGCCAGCAATTGTCTGGTTGTCATACGCCGTCATGCTGTACACACTGGTGTTTGAATTCCAAGCCACGGGTTCCCAGGACGGGCAGACCATGACGTTCGGGCGGTCGTCGACCGGGGGCGGCAAGTATCCGTTGAGGTGCAGGTATTGGGGCCAGAATGGGCCCGTGTATGTTCCGCCGGTGGGCTGGCAGATGCGCGGGTAGTAGCCTTCTTGATCGTCGCCATACATCGCACAGGCCTGCCTAACCTGCTTCATATTCCCCAGGCAGGCGCTCTGCCGGGCTTTTCTCCTCGACAGGGTCAACGCTGGCAGTAGCAGGCTGGCGAGGATGGCGATAATCGCAATGACGACAAGCAATTCAATGAGGGTAAATTTACGGGAATACGTAGCCATTACAGGTGGCTCCTGAAGTCTTTTGGGAAACCTACAGTCGTTTGGCAAGGCTGCCACCCTGGTAGATGGCCACGTTTACCGTAGCCGGTGCCTGCTGTTGGTTGCAGGCGCGGATGAATGGCACTAGCGCTTCGCTGTTCAGTCTCGGCAAAGCGATGGCGGTATCGGGGGCCTTGTCTACCCAGAAGTCATCCATGACCAGCAGCGCATTTCCGGCGAGTCCTTGGCCCGGGCCGCTGCGCAGGGTCCCGGACTTGTCTGCCTCGGCGAGCGCGCTAGGCGTAATAACTGCCGCCGACCAGTATTCCTGCCAGAGCGTACCAACCGCGTCGACGTCGCTGGTCACCTACGCTCTGGACCAGCGGAGTGCGTTGGTTGTATGGCAGGCCAGGTCAATCATGGTGTTTTTCTCGGAACGGTGTTGACCGAGTTGACGTGATTAACGGCATGTCACCGTCAATAGGGTCAATTCCGTCATAACGTCGCATATCCTACTCGGGACCATCAGGGCCTCCGTCGCATGTGCTTAATGCGGTGCGTTTTCGGGTAATCGTCGCCACCTTTGGCCGCCGTCATCAGGTTCTGGCAGCGGCCACGGAAGTGCGCTAGCAACTCGCGATGAGTTGCGGAGTCCGCAGGATTACAGGTCTCTTGCGGTTCATACAATTTTTCGCAGATCGGCTGCTCGCCCTCGATCGACGCGGTCTGACTCTCGGGGTTTTCCGCGACGGAGGCCAGCTTCTGTCGACCACGGTGTTCGAAGTACAAGGGCGTTGGACGCTCGGTCATCTGCTCGCGGATCATTGGCATGAGACTGATCCCGTCATAGGGCCTATTTGGCAGGGGGAGGTCCACGGCATCCAGCAAGGTCGGGAAGAAGTCGCTTGTGCTGCAGGACATCACCACTACCCGGGGCTGTTTGACCATCCGTGACCAGATCAGCAAACTGGGCACGCGTACGCTTCCCTCATGTACGCAGCGCTTGCCACCAACACGCCGCACAGTTGAGCGTTGCCGCTCGCAGACTCCCCGCCGTGAGGAGCCGAATCGCGTTCGTCATCCTACGGACTGCATGTTCACCTCCTGTTGCTCGCCACCCCGCCTCGCGGCGACGCAGTCACGTTCAGGTACGGGATGAAAGCTCACATCCCGATAAGGACTGCCACCTTGCTGAATTTGATGCGCTCACAGGCACACGAGCGCGGGCGCCCCGCCCGGTGTATGCTGCGGCAATGGACTGAAAGGTCCGCGTGAGTGGCACAAAGGTAGGGTAAACCGGCCAACCCCACCCTACCCATTCGGCTCATGCCCCCCGATAGCCGACAACTGACAACCAAAATCGCATTGCGAAATTACTGGCAGACAACAGGAAATGAACTATAGCAATTATACCAACAATCGTTTTTTTTTTCAATAAAAAAGATGCGTCAGGCGTCTGTGGCGCCACCGGCTCCATGCAGACTGCTAGCACGCGACAACTACCCAATTGCCCTTTTCAAAAGAGATACCCACATGAACTACTTGATGCGAACCCTCGCCCTGCTTCTAGCCACAACAACATTTGCGGTAGATTACACGTGGACCGGTGCCGTTGATGGCAGCTGGACCAATGCGGCCAACTGGGACGGCAATGGCGTGCCAGTGGACAATCAGGCTGGCACTGGAAATGCGGAAGGACTCACCATGATCTACACAGACACGGTGAATTTCAGCGGAACGACGATGCCAACATCGAATGCCCCCGATATTGGCGGGAATTTTAACGGAAACCGCGAGTCACCGACGATGCTTTTTAACAGTGGTGGCTCGATTTCCTTTGCTGTCGTTGGCAGCGGGGACGGTTTCTGGACCAACACCGGCAATCAGACCCGCAATATCCTCACGGTGGGTGATGGAATTGGCGGTGGCACCGAGGATGTTCAGGTGACGCTGACAAGCGGGAATGCGCGGCTTCATCGCCACGCCGACGGAACTCACATTTTCGAAGTCCGCTCGGATGGCACTTTGACGTTCGACTACAATCTCGATTTTCGGTACAACGCCAACCGCCGAGGGGTTATCCGTGTGAACGGTGGAACTGTGGTCGTTAACGGCACAGTGTCAGACCTGTTCGCCAACACGGCGTACGTTGACTTTGCATCCGTAGCCGCTGGTGGCGCCGCCGCTGGCGGTGGCTCCTTTACCGCAGACTATGGCGGCTCATTTGCAGATATTGCAGCGGTCAATGCCGCCATTACAGCAGGGACAATCCTGATTGCTCGTACCGGTGGCTTGACTGCGACAGACAATGGTGGCTCCTTTACAGTGACCCATGCACCTCTTGAGTGGACTGGGGCAGCTGGTGACGGCGACTGGACTAACACAGTCAACTGGGTAGGTGGGGCCATTCCCGTTGATACAGTTGCGGGGACAGGCAACAACGAAGGTCTCACCTTGCTCTACTCCGACTCCATCACGTTCAGTGGTACCAATATGCCCACCACAAACGTGCCAGATATGGGGGGCGTCTTCGCGAGCGTTGGTGATACGCCTTCGCTCGTGCTCAACAGCGGCGGGTCATTTGCATTTGATGTGGTCGGCCATGAGGACGCCTTGTGGACCAATACCACTGGTATCACGCGGAATATCCTCACTGTGGGTGATGGCATAGGCGGGGGAACCGAGGATGTGGCTGTAAACATCCCCAACATGGGAAGCCAACTTATGCGGCATAGCAATGGCACGCACATTTTCGAGGTCAACTCCGATGGCACCTTGACCCTCAACGACAATATCGATTTCCGGTTCAACGCGAGTCGTACCGCAATCTTCCAAATAAACGGTGGAACTGTCACGGTCAACGGT
>DMTJ01000585.1 GCA_003477185.1 Lentisphaeria bacterium | reverse complement strand
ATCATCGTGCTCAAGAAACGGAATCAGGCCTGCAGCACCGCTCACTAACTGTCGCGGAGAGACGTCCATATACTGGACCTCTTCAGCCCGTGCTTCGATCACTTCACCGCGCTGGCGCGAAACAACATATTCATTCTCGAAGTGATTGTCGCCGGTCAGCGGCGCATTTGCCTGCGCGACGATGAAGCGCTCCTCTTGGTCTGCCGACAAATAGTCGACCTCCAGCAGAGCATGGCGGTTCTCCACGCGACGGTACGGAGTCTCGATGAAGCCGTACTTGTTGGTGCGGCCATAGATAGCCAATGACGAAATCAAACCGATGTTCGGTCCTTCCGGCGTCTCAATCGGACAGATGCGGCCGTAATGGCTGGTATGCACGTCGCGCACTTCAAACCCGGCGCGTTCACGGCTCAGCCCACCCGGGCCCAAAGCACTGAGACGACGCTTGTTCGTCAACTCCGCGAGCGGGTTGGTCTGGTCCATAAACTGCGACAACTGGCTACGGCCGAAGAAGTCGCGAATCACGCCGACAAATGCCTTGGGATTGATCAGCTTGCCCGGAGTGACATCCTCTTCTTCCATATCCTGAAGCGTCATGCGCTCACGGATCAGACGCTCGGTCCGGCTAAGCCCAACACGAATCTGATTTTGGACCAGTTCCCCAACCGTACGTACACGCCGAGCACCGAGATGATCGATGTCGTCCAAGTCACCCTTGCCGTCACGCAGGCCCATCAGGTACTTGGTCGCCGCGACCAAATCTCCCTCAAGTAGCGTGCGTTCTTTTTCGTCGACTGTTGTGCCAAGTTTCTGGTTGATCTTATACCGTCCAACCAAGCCCAGGTCGTACCGCTTGGGGTCGAAGAACAGGCGTGCCAACAGTGCCTTAGCGTTGCTGGCACTCGGTGGATCGCCCGGACGCATGCGGCGGTAGATTTCCTTCAACGCATCGTCCGTTGTCTTGGTGGGATCATCCTGCACGCAGAGGATGAAATAGCGGCCGCTCTCACGGGTGTCGACCACAGGCAGCTTTTTCAGGCCTGCCTTTTCAGCAGCTTCTAGTAACTCGTCGCTGACCGATAGCAGTTCCAGCCCCAGCTCGTTGCTCTGCTCGTCCATGATCGGAAAACCTTCCGGATCACTGACAGTCTCGGCCAAGTGGTGCTTTGCCAAATCGTCCGGCTCCAGCTTCCGCAGCTCTTTGATCGTCGCCGAGCGTACGCCATAGACCACATCCAACAGCTCGCGATTGGTCTCATGTCCCAAGGCGCGAAGGAAAGTGGACATCAGAAACTTTCGGCGCCGACGGCGGCGATCAAGATAGATGAAAATTTTGTCGTTAATGTCGAATTGCACTTCTAGCCAGGAACCGCGATCTGGAATCACGCGAAACGCGTACAGACTACGGCCACTCGTGTGGCGTTCGGTTTCAAAACAGATACCCGGCGTACGATGCAGCTGGCTGATGATCACACGTTCAGCGCCGTTAACCACAAATGTGGCACGCTCGGTCATTAGGGGAATATCTCCCAGAAATACGCGCTCCTCGCGCACCTCACCCTTCTTCATGTTTTCAAAACGCATCGTCGCGTACATTGGCGCAGCATACGTTTTACCTGCACGAATGCAGTCTACGACGGCAGTCTTGGGCTCGCCAATCTCATAAGAGACGAAGTCCAACTGGCACGTCTGATCGAAACTCTCAATGGGAAAAACTTCTTGAAAGACTTCCTGGACGCCCTTGCTCACACGCTCGCGCGGGGGAACCTCCATCTGCATGCAATCGTGGTATGAGTCGAGCTGAATTCCGATAAGGTCGGGAATATCGAGAACGTTCTGCAGCTTGCCGTAATTTTTACGCTCCATGGAAGGCCCCTGAGCTAATGGTGATAACTAGTAAGTTGAGACGGCAAAGCACGGGGGGCGCGGACGCCCCTCGTGCTTGCCTGATTCCCGGAACTCCGCTGAGTTACGGGAGGAATGGGAATGCTACTTGACCTCGACGCTTGCGCCGGCTGCTTCGAGCTTACCCTTAAGTTCCTCTGCCTCTTCCTTCGACACGCCTTCTTTGACGGGCTTCGGGAGATTGTCAACCAGTCCCTTTGCATCCTTCAAGCCGAGACTTGTGATTGCGCGAACTTCCTTGATCACTGCAATCTTCTTCTCGCCTGCACCAGTCAGGATGACATCGAATTCGGTCTGCTCTTCAGCTGCAGGTGCTGCATCAGCAGCAGGCGCAGCCATCATTACAGAACCGCCGCCGGACGCCTTAACGTCCCAGCGTTCTTCCAAGGTCTTGACCAGTTTGGATACATCCAGAACCGTCAGTTTCTCAAGATAAGAAATGGCTTCTTCCATCTCGGAGCTCAGTGTTTCTTCGGACATTTTCTATTCCTCCAACTTAACCGTTTTGTTCGTTTAATTTTTCTTCGTAGGCCTTCAGGACCCAAACCATCTGTGCGACGGAGTTGTTGAGTACGCCAACAAGGTTGGTCATCGGAGCTTGGATTGTGCCAAGCAGCTGTGACCGCAGTACGTCAATGGACGGTAGTTCTGCCATCGCGCGAGCATCGCCCGGCGACAGGAACTTTCCACCAATCAATGCACCCTTGAAGTCGACGTTCTCGACGTCCTCATTAAAGGTCTTAATCGTTTTTGCAACAGGGCACGGATCTGCGGAACCAAAAACGACGGCCGTATCGCCAGCCAGTTTTTCGACGCCGTCAATCTCCTGGCTCTTGATCGAGCGATTCAGCAGAGTATTCTTCAGGACGTGGCACTGTGCTTCATTGGCATGAAGCTGGTTGCGCAGATCACTGAACTGCGCGACCGAGACGCCGCTGTACGAAATGAAGAATACATACTCTGAATCACTGACAAGAGAGTCGATGTAGGCACCCAGTTGTACACGTTCCGCTCTCATGCGTTACCTCCGGAAATAGCGAGTTTGATGCCCGGCCCCATTGTCGAAGACAGTGTACAGGACAATAGATATTGCCCCTTGATCGTCTCCGGCTTTGCGCGCCGAACTTCATTTACAACCACTTCTGTATTGGCGACGAGTGCTTCCGCTGTGAATGATACCTTGCCCACCGGCACATGCACGCAACCTGTACGATCGGCCCGGTACTCAACGCGACCTTTCTTGGCCTCGCTGACTGCCGCTGCTG
>DMTJ01000496.1 GCA_003477185.1 Lentisphaeria bacterium | reverse complement strand
CGGAGCTTCTTAAGAATGCGAAGCGAAGCACGATGGGAACGAACCTGCGGGACGATGGCCTGGCGGATGGCGATTTTCACGACGCAGAGACAATTCTCAACTAGACTCGTCGGCTAGCTCGGGGGGCGACGGGTGCGAAGCGCAGTAGTAGCCGCACCACAGCACCACCAACGGGGCCACGTGCAGCAGCAGCCGATCGCTGAGATTGGGCAGCAGGTGCTTGAGCTCCCAAGGCGTAACCAGAATGACGGCGATGTAGACGCCGAGTACGCTGGCCACGAAAAGCGGAATCCACCATAGCTCGAGCTCGCGCAGGCGTCGGGCATTTAGAGCCAGCGTGACCAACGCCAGAACGGGCAGCAGGCCCCAGTGCGTCCAAGTGGCAGCTTCACGTGCAAACGCCACCAGAACGTGCGGGAGGCGGTCGCTGTGGTCCAAAAGGTTGGTGACAGAAATACGGGATGCGTAGTTCTCGTGGGTTCTCGGGAGGTCGCTGCGGAAGATGAACCACGGGGTCAGGGCCAGCAGGGTAAGCCCGTAGCCGATGGCGAGCGGGCGCAAGCGCGACCACTGTTTGCGGAGTCCGCAAATCACGGCAGTGCCGCCGGGAAGCAGCAGTAGCACAGCCATGCCCTCGTTCTTGGTGAAGATCACTCCGGCTAGACAAACCATCGCGATTGCTAGCATGCGCTTCTCACCACTTCTCTGCCACTGCCAAAAGGCAGACGCTGCGGCTAGAAGCATGAAGGAGAAGGTGGAGTCCGCGGTGAGGGCAGGCAGCCAGCGCTGGGCGGTTGGCAAGGTGACCACGATAAGGGCCGCGAGCGTGCCCAGGGGAATCCCCGCACGGGAGCGAACGATGCCGTACACAATCGCAGCAGTGCCGAAAAGTTGGGTGACGTAGAGGTCGGCAAACTGAAATGCGCTAGCATCCCCGGCGGTGTTTGCGAGAGCAGCCAAGAGAAATGGAACCAGGAGTGGGTAGTCTAGATGGCTGAAGCTTAGGGTTGTGTCTTGGAAGTAACCGCTGGTGAGGACTGGCTCGTGAGCCAGCACATTTGCCTTAAGACACCAGATCGCTAGTGCATCCCAGTAGCGGATACCGCAGACGTAGGCTGTGTACCAAAGCACAGCAGCCGCACCCAGCACCACCAGTATGCCAAGAGTCGCGATTCCGCGGCTACAGCGGCCGACTTGCGCTGCTGGGGGCACGATACTGAGCTGCACCTTGCGTGTATAGCAAACGATTCCACCCAGCACGCATAGTGCGAGCAGTGGCCCGGGGCCGGGAAGGATGCCTGCGCAGGAAAAAAGGAAGAGGGCGACGGCTGTAAGCGCGTGCCCGCAGGCGATCGCGTAGCCCAGAATTTCGACGGTGATGGGGCGCTTGGTTGCGGAGATCGCAAGCCCTGAAATCAGGAGCGTGGCGAGGAGCAGAATCATGGGGCAGGCACCGGGTACTGCTTGAAGTTGACCGTGTCTTTCTCGCGACGAATCTCCAAGATGGTAGTGACCTCTTGGGCATGGAGCCAGGAGATAGTCGGGATGTTGTTGTGCTGCACAATATCTGCTGCATTGTTCAGCACCACGTCCTCGGTGGTCACGTACAGACGACGAGGATAGAAGGCGTTCACTGCGGCGTAATGAACGTTGCACAGTTCTACCTGGTCTGCGCCTCTGTCAGGGCGAAACCCCACATAGTTGGCATAGCAATTTCCCGCAGGAAGTTCTTGGAAGTAGGTGGCGTAACGGACGTTCCACAGCGCGCGGCCGCTTTGTTGCCTCAGCTGCAGCTTGCGCACTTTAGCCAAGCAATCTGGATGGTGCTGGAAGCCGACGATGTTAGCCAGTACGGCCACGGAGAAAAGAGCAACAAGCAGCAGGTGCGTTTTCGGGGACATAGAGGGCACCAGGTTAGCGGGATCTTCGGTTACTCGGCGCATCAGGGGCGCCAGTGGCAGGAAGATAGGTTCTCAAGCGCTTCTCGATACTGCTATACTCTGGATCTCTGGCGAGGTTGGTCCAATCCATGATGTCCTTTTTGTGGTCGTAGAGTTCTTCGCCGCCGTTGTAAATGATGTCGCTGTAGCGGCCGTCGTAGATGCGATGATTGCCCCGAAGATCTGCGTAGAACATGTTGGTGCTGTTTCCGTAGACGCCGGTGCTACTCGGCAAAAAGCCGGAGAGAACAGCCGAGCGCGACGACCCACAGATCGGCGCGGCACAGACTGCTTTTTTGAACATGCCTGCGCCATCTTTGCAGCAGCGATCGAGATGGGGCGTCTTGGCCTGCGGGGGCCCGCCAAGCGGGCCGACCCAGTCATTGATACCATCAAATAGCGCTGAATAGCACATTCGGGCGTTGAGCGAGCGGGGCGTCCGCCTGCCCCGAAAGAGCGAAGCAGAGGCCGAACAGCAGGAGTTGGCAGAAACGTGAATGTGATGTCATGAGCGCTCGCTTCCTTTGGGGCTGTCGTGACTTTGACCGGATCTGTACCAGACACTGGCGTGCATTGGAACAGTCTGGGCCAAGCCCAAGCGTGTCATTTTACGGAGAACTTCATCTCCGCTTCCTCGCCTTTCTTCCTAATGTCTAGTACGAACTTTGCGCCGTCATGCAGCGCTCGCTGCGCGTAGATCGAGAAGCTCCCATAAATGCTTCTGCCGTCGCGCTTGTATGGCGTGATCTTTGTGGTAAGACTGCGGTTGCCCCACGGTCCGACTATAGTCGCTGTCTCGACGCCGGTCTGTGACTTGAGCGCGTTCCAGAATGTGAGCTTGGATTTCTGGATGTTCTTTCCCCTGAGCGACAGCGACCAGCCAGCGGTGGCTGCCTTGATCTGGGCCGTCTCCATGCTTTGGGCGTCCAGGGTCTGCGGCAGCCGCAAAATCAGACGCGTCATGGAATTGGCGTCGCTGACACTCGCGAGATCGTGCTCCAACTGAAAGGTGACCTCGTCCGGCTCTAGGTTGATTGCGAGTTTGTATGCGCAGCCATCTTGGAAGCTCCCCTTGATGCTGAGGGTATGTTCCTTGACAGTGAGTATCGTTGGCTCCGGTGCTTCGGTGAAGTCAGTGTGTTTGAGATAGGACAGCCGCCCCGCCTTAGCCTTCGGATCCAACCGTAAGCGCTGCACTTTCATTTCCATCGCCTTACCGACCGGCTCGCCGCCCGAGAGTGGTTGTAGGTAGAGACTGCCAGAGGCGCTCAGCTTGGCCACAAAGGTGGGCGCCTGATAGACTGTGTGGCATTGCTTCCACTCACCATTGGCAAAAGTAGGAAGCTGCCCCTTCTTTGCCTTCGTAATGAGGTTCTCGCCTGCCTTAGCACCCTTGGCTTTCTTCTCTGGTGGTAAACCCGCCAATTTTCTGGCGGCCTTTCTGTCTGCCGGGATTAGGCTGGTAAGAGGAATGGCACCGATCTTCCCGTCCGGCGATCGTAGCTGAACCTTTCCCGCTTTTACTCCGACGAAGCTGGCCTTGACTCCATTTCCTTTTGTACTGGTCCAGATTCGCTGCTCAGCTTCCTGTGCGCTGGCGGTCAGGAGCGAAACCATAAGCATGAGACGGATTAGTGAGGTCATTGAGGACTCCTTTGGTTGGCTGCAGGGAAACGTCCGCTGAAGAAGACCCCAACTATCGCACAGGTCAAGGTTACCAACAAGTACAAACCTGTAATATTCTAAAAGGATCTGTGATCTCGGTAAGGCGCTCTTGCAGCGCCGAAGCAGCGAGTTACGACTGAACTATGCCAAACCCCGAAATTCCCACGCCTAGGCGCCGGAGCCCGCCGAGAGCTAGGAGCACGCGTGGCGTGCTCGTGGAAACGTTGCCACCGTTGGTCCAGCAACCGCGTGTGGTTGGCGTTGGTAGACAGGTGATTGCGACCGAGGAAGTCTATTGTCCGGATGCAAGCAAGGTCTAGTGGCGGCCACAGGCTGTGATGCAGTATACGCTGCGAAGGGAGAGGCACCTTTCCTCGCCGTGATTGGTCACTGCCTGGACTGTGGGAAGAGCGTGGCAGCCATCACTCTGGACAGGAGCCTGAAGCTGATGTATGACCTGCTCCGCGAGCTGGCTGCAACGGTCAGTTCACGGAAGATGTGCCACGCCGTCTGCTGCACACCGTCTCCAGTCATGTCCACGCGGACTTCGGGTAGGCGATCAACTTGGCTGGAATTGCTCGGGAGCTCAAGGTTTCCCGGAAGTAGCTCGCGCGGACCTGCCTGCACCAGTTCGACATCTCCTCTGGCGCCTGGGTGACGCAGGCAAAGATGCGAGAGGCAACCATCCTGCTGGCCGAGCCAGACTGGTCGGCTAAGGAAGTGCAACAGCGCGTCGAGAATACTTCGCAAGGGCAGGTAGACGGCAAATACCACAGTGGCGACCATCAGCTCTTCGGCCGAAGCCAGCAGTTGTCGGTACGTATGTGGCAGGTCAAGCGGCGTCACGACGTCAGAAACCGTCGCGCCTTGCTCAGCACGCTCGCGCATCGTGCTGAAGCACAGCTGCTTTGCGCTGGCCCGGCGAGTGTGCTGCGATGTCCGCCAACGCCTCCGGTAGCGGCTGTCCGTACCGAAGGAGAAGGGCCAGGCTGGCCAGAATCTCGGCTTTGGCCTCTCGGGTCATGATCGCCGAAATGGGTACAGGATCTACCACGAAAGACGAGGGTGGCTCACCTGAAACCACTCCGTACGCTGTAGGCCAATCGCCTTTCGGAGATCTGTAGGTCCCGAGCATCATCTCGATGACCGGGAGATGCACCGCATAGCCCGCATCGCAGTATTCGCGGCCCTTGGCGTGGTGCCAATGATGAAAGTCAGGCATAGAGCACTAATTGAAGCCAGGATAGCTTTGCAAAGGTAGGCATATTGCGCCTCAGCTTGGAGCAAGAACAAGCGCTGGATTCGCTTTTGTCGCAAGGGCATTCGGCAGAGAGCCGAGCACATCGTATGGTAACCGGGTTTTATTGCCCACATCCTGCCGAGTCCCATTATGCCGGATAGCGCCGCGCCCCGCCCAAATATCGTGTTCATCATGTCCGACGATCATGCTTCCCATGCCATGAGTTGCTACGGTAGCCGGATCAATACGACGCCCAACTTGGACCGGATTGCGAATGAAGGCATGCGGCTGGATAATTGCTTCTGCACGAACGGGATTTGCACGCCAAGCCGGGCCGCGATCCTGACTGGCACCTACAATCACGTCAACAAGGTGACCACACTTGCCACGCACTTGGACAACCGCATGACCACGTTCCCGGGCCTGTTGCGCGAGAGTGGATACCAGACCGCCGTCTTTGGGAAGTGGCACCTTGGCATGGGACCTGATCATTGCCCGCGTGATTTTGATGATTGGGCAGTTCTGCCAGGGCAGGGCCTGTATCACAACCCAGACTTCATCTTCAAAAATGACGATGGTGGCGAAACTCGCACGGTGACGGGATACGTGACGGATCTGATCACTGACTTCTCGCTGGATTGGCTCAAACAACGGGATCCCGACAAGCCATTCTGCCTTTTGTATCATCACAAGGCACCACATCGTTCTTGGGAGCCGGACGAGAAGCACGCACACATGTATTTGAACGAGGTTATTCCTGAGCCGGAAACGCTCTACGATGACTACTCCGAGCGAGCAGCCGCTGCCAAAGCAGCGACCATGCGCATCGGGCTGGACATGAATACCCAAGACATCAAGCGCGCGATCAATAAGAAGCTTCCGGAGATGGAGCTGCGCAAGTGGGCTTATCAGCATTACATCAAGGACTATCTCAGAGTCGTCGCCAGCATCGATGACAACGTTGGCCGGGTCCTCGACTACCTGGATGAGGCGGGGCTGAGCGAGAACACGATCGTGGTGTACACCAGTGACCAGGGCTTCTTTCTCGGTGATCATGGCTGGTATGACAAACGATTCATGTACGAAGAGTCGCTGCGGATGCCCTTTGTCGTCCGCTATCCGCGAGAGATTCAGGCTGGCAGCGTCAGCGAAGACATCGTCACCAATGTCGACTTTGCGCCGCTGTTTCTGGAATTGGCAGGCGTGGACATTCCGGAAGCGTTCCAGGGGCGGAGTTTTCGCAGAGTCCTCCATGGCGAGGCACCGTTGGATTGGCCCGAGGCTATGTACTATCGCTACTGGATGCACGCAGCCCATCATAACGTCGCAGCCCACTACGGGATCCGAACCAAGCGCTATAAGCTGATTTACTACTATTTTGATGGCTGCGGCCAGGAAGGCGCGATTGGCGCAACGGGGAGCGATGCTCGGCTGGCAGCGATTCACAATCGCGAGCCCGAGTGGGAGCTGTTCGACTTGGAGGCAGATCCGTACGAACTCAGGAATGTGTACGGCAAATCAGAGTATGCCGACGTAGTCAGTGAGTTGACCGAGCGACTTCATCGCCTGCAAGCGGCGATAAAGGACGAGCGTTACGTCAAGGATGCTTGAGGAACGTCAGTCTGCGGCGTAAATAATCATGCCATCGCACAGGGGCTTTCGCGGATTCATTTTCATCCCGATCGCCGGTGAGCTACGGCGCGGCATCGCAGTTCGTTCCGTCAGCGTCTGGTTCCGATCTGGTAAGCCCGTCTGGGCCCTTCGTGCTGCCAGTCTTCTGGACCGCTATCTCAACTAACTGTTGCTTGCCCTTTCTGGAAAGCTGG
>DMTJ01000261.1 GCA_003477185.1 Lentisphaeria bacterium | reverse complement strand
CGTCCGGATTCCATACGGGGCGCGGCGTCTCCGCCAGCGACTGCACCTTGCAGCTGGTGAGTGTTGCGACCGCAGAGCCCTTGGTGCCATCCACCTGAAACGTCACCAGATCGTCCCGATTCACTCGCGTGCACCAATCCGAATTGATCTGGGCGATAATCCCATTCTCGAGCTCGACCGTGGCGTAGGCAGCGTCATCCGCAGTTCCTTTGTAGGTCTTGCCATTCTCGTCCACACGCTCATCGATGTGTGTGACCATGGTGCAGGAAATCGCCGACGGACGGCCAAAAATGCCAGCCAGAACATACTGCCAGTGGCACATCATATCGATGATGATGCCGCCGCCATCTTCCTTGCGATAGTTCCAAGACGGGCGCTGCGGCTCACCGCCATCTCCCGTAAATACCCAGTAGCCGAACTCAATTCGCAGTGAAAGGATCTTCCCCAAGGAGCCCCCATCCACCAGCTTCTTAAGCTTCAATAGACCCGGCAGGTACAACTTATCCTGGACCACGCCGTGCTTCACCCCGGCGGCATTGGCCTCTTTGGCTAGGGCCAGCGCCACATCCAGACGATCCGCAGTCGGCTTCTCACAATAGACGTGCATACCAGCAGCAATCGCCTTCCGCAGCAATTCCGGACGCCGTTGCGTCGAGGCCGCGTCGAAGAACAAGGTGTTGCCCGGATCTGCCAGCGCAGCGTCGACATCGTCACTGTACTTCTCGATCCCAACTTCATCGGCCACAGCCTTGACGCGGGCCAGATTGCGCCCCACCAGAATCGGGTCCAGCTTCACCACATCTCCATTGGCAAGCGGTAGGCCACCATCGTCCATGATTGCCTTTACCGAACGGATTAGATGTTGGTTTTTCCCCATTCGGCCAGTAATGCCGTGCATGACAATTCCAAGTCTCAAGTCGCTCATGTTCTTCCCTCGCTCTTTCGGATGATCGGTTGCGGTACCATTGCACCTAAAAGCGGCGAAGCCAAGCCACAGGTAACTATTTAGTTACAAGTTGGTGATTTTAGCCCTTTCGACCTGCATAGAATCAGCGGAAAGAGTAAAAAGATCGGCTCGAGAGGACTGTCGTCGCTGGAAATCGACTCGAGCCGATTCTTTCGTATGGCTGGCCCAACTGTGGCAGTGAATACCTGCGCTCGGTTTCGACATCACTGGCAGCCGAGGACAACCTGACGTCTGCTGGGCACACGTTCAGCGTGGCTACAGTTTTGCGTATTTAGGCGACAAATCGCCTCGGAATTCGTCGTTCTCGCGACGACGGGAGTTTATCCACGGGCTGCTAGAGCCACAACCCCGGCCCCATCTCACTTCATGCGCATTACGTCTCGATAAGCGGTCTCGAGTGCTGCGAGCTGGGACTCCAGAGAATAGTGCTCGTGAATGCCAGCTCTGGCCTGCGCGCCGCAGGCGCTGCGCTCGGCCGGGGTCAGTGCCTGCTGGTGGCGCAACGCAGCTGCCAGGGCGACCGCATCGTCGGGCAGCACCAGCGTCAGCCCGGCGTCAATCGCGGGCAGGCGATTTCCGGGGACGTCGCTGGCGACAACTGGAAGGCCAGCTTCCAACATTTCCAGCAGCTGATACGACAGCCCCTCGAACCGCGAGGGGAGCACGCCAAGGTCCATGTTCTTCACCTGCTCGCGAGCATCCTCTGCGAACCCCGCAAAGTCGACACGGTCCGCGACGCCTTCGGCTACGGCCAAGGCCTGGAGCTCTGCCAGCAGCGGCCCATCCCCCCACAGCGTCAGCCTCGCGCCTGGCACCTGGCCCAGCGCCCGAATCAGCACGTCGATCCCCTTCTGCGGGGCCAGCCGCGCGGCGCAGCCGATTGCGAACTCCGCAAAACCTGCCGGATTGGCAGGCGACGTGATTGGCACACCGTTGCGGGCGATTGCGACCTTCGCAAATCGCAGGTCAGCAGCTCTGGCCACTTGCTCCTCGGCCTCGGATACGCAGATGAGCGCGGCCGTCTGGCGCACGAACATGTTCTCCAGCATCAACAGCAGGATGCGCTTGAAGCCGGTCGCTCCTTGAAAGAGGAATGCGTGCGGGCTGTAGACCACGGGTCGGATGCGCCGTTGCATGCGCCCCAGAATCCCGGCCTTGGTCCCATGGCAATGCATGATCTCTGCCCCAAAGTCCGTTGCGAACTCCGCAACCTTCCGCGCGGCGGCACGATCTGCGGGAGCCGGCAGGCGTCGCATCGGAATCTCCCTCAGGACGATGCCAGCGGCTTCGAACTGGGCCAAGTCCTGGCTAAAACCGGGATCTGCGCGCCGCAGGGAGTAGGCCAGCGCGACTTCGTGCCCCCGTGCTCGGAGGCCGGGCAGGACCAGTTGAAGGTGTCGCCTGACGCCCCCGCCAGTTGCCTCGACTACGTGCAGGATACGCATCAGCTAGCCGCTGTATTGCCGACTGAATCCGGCGGATACAGCACCTGCAACTCCGTTAATCCCCGCAGACTTTCCGCAGTTGGTCGAGAGAGGAGAGCCCTTCGAAGACTTTGATCACACCGTCCTGTTGGACGGTTCGCATCCCCTCTTTCACGGCCAACTCGCGAATAATCTTTGCAGGAGTGTTGGCGGCAATCAACGCGCTAAGTTCCTTGGAATTAACCAGCACTTCATGCACGCCACAACGCCCACGGTAGCCAGTCGTCCCACACTCCTCGCAGCCCACAGCCCGCATCAGCTTCAGCTTGGTCAGGTCAATGTTCAACTCGGGGTAGTATTCGAGACCGTAGAGGTTCGCAAGCCGGTCGAACTCGTCCTGCGTGGGTGTGTACTCTTCCTTGCAGTTTTTGCACAGGGTCCGCATCAGCCGCTGGGCAACCACGCAGACCAGAGCGTCAGCAAAGTTCAGCGGGTCTAGCCCCATGTCAAGCAGACGCACGACGGTCTCGGGTGCAGAGTTCGTATGCAATGTGGAGAACACCAGATGGCCGGTCAGGGAGGCTTCTACGCCCATGCTGGCGGTCTCATGATCACGCATCTCACCGATGAGGATGATGTCCGGGTCACAACGCAGGAATGCGCGCAGCGCAATGGCAAATGTGTAGCCAATCTTGGGCTGCACCTGCACCTGGCTCATGCCGGGCTGCGTGATTTCCACCGGATCCTCGGCCGTAAGAATCTTGCGTTCTGGCGTGTTCAAATAGCCGAGCAACCCGTGCAAGGTGGTGGTCTTTCCTGACCCGGTTGGCCCCACCACAAGCACAAGCCCGTGTGGGTGCGCCAGCGAGGTATCGATCATCTCATAGTTACGCTTCGAAAAGCCAAGTTTGTCGTAGGGAAGCGCGTCTCCCTGCGCGAGAATACGCATGACCACACTCTCGCCACAGATGGTCGGCAATGTGGCAATTCGTAGCTCAAGTGGACGTCCCCCCATGCGGACGGCAAGCTTGCCATCCTGCGGTTTGCGACGCTCGGCGATGTCCAAACGGGAGAGAACCTTAATGCGGCTGACTACCGCGCGCACGTGGCGGTTGGGGACCTCAAGAACTACGCGACAGACGCCGTCCACGCGCATGTGCACGGTGCCAGACAGCCGGCCTTTGCTGGGCTCCACGTGAATATCGGATGCGTTCATGGCCACGGCGTCGTAGATGATACGGTTCACCAGTTGCACGACCACGCCCTCTTCGGGATTGGTCTGGTCGATGCTGACCACATCCTGATCACCATCCAGCGCCTCCTGGGCCTTACTCTCCAGCTTGGCGATCAGGTCATCGAGGTCCATTTCCGGCTCGGAAATGATCGGTTCCTCGATGAAGCCGAGAAAGCGCAGGATGTCATCCTGCGTGCCGACTAGAAACTCATAGCTCTGGGCTGTAAGAACGTTTTGGATCTCCATGATGCGCTCGGCATCGTTGGGATCGTCAATGAGTACGATCGCCTTGTCCTGACTGTAGGCCAGCGGCAGCCAGAAGTTCTGCGCTAGATAGCCCTTGTTCAGCTGGTCAAGGATCGCGGTATCTAGCTCCAAGTCGGGATTGTACTTGAAGAACGGCACCTGGTAGTACTGCTCGAATGACTGGCCTATTTCATCATGAGTGATGGCACACTCCGTCTGCAAAAGCGAGGAGATTGAGAGGTCACGTTCGACGGCAAGCTGCTCCATTTCCTCGAGCTGATCAAGCGTGAGCTTCTTGTTTTTCAGCAGATAATCATAGGGGCCAACTGTGGCCTTGAATTCATAACGAAAGCGCTGGGCGATCAGGTCTGCCACGGATTCAGCGTGGCTGATGTCCTCGGCGCTAAAGCTCTCGATGCCGATGTGATTGATCACCTGCATCACGCCCAGGAGAGTGTCCTTGTGGGCAATAGGCACTACCAGCATGGCCCGGGTCACGTAGCCTGATTCCTGATCGTAGCTGTAGTCGAAGCGCAGCTTAGGATGAACGGCCGCCAGTTCCTCTGGATCGTACACGTCATCGATCTTTACGGAGCGCTTACTCATGGCCACATATCCGGCGATCGATGTGGGCGAAAGCGGCAGCCTAATCTCTTCTTCCAGGTCGGCCCCATACCAAGACACGATCTCGGTCCCGTTGGAGTCGCGCTTATAGAAGGTCAAGCGCTCGGCGCAAAGCAGCCCCTTGATCTCTTCCTCAAGATCAAAAATGATCTCCTCAAAGCGCTCGGCGCTGTTGATTTGATCCTGAATTGAATTGAATTCCATGCTCGGCCCACTGTCAGCACGTGTCTTTGTGTTCCGCCTCTAAGCGAAAGTCCCAGCCGAAACCTAACGGAGCTAGCCTGTTCGTCAATGCCGACAGGCGATTGGCACAGAATCATTCCGACAGGTCGGTCGGACCATCAATCGCAACAGTCAGACACTCAAAAAAAAAGGATACGGTAAGGTCGGTCTGCTTTTGCGATCGAACTCTTCTGCGACCAGTCCGTCACTAGATTGCGAAGTCAGCATTCAGAAGCCACATTTCCCACCGGCACTAACATGGATTCGCCGAGCAGTGAGCTAACGCGTATTGTAACGCAGGCTCGAACACTCTGTGTTCCGAACTTGGATTCTTAGGACACTTATGATGTTGCTGGGGATGCGCCATTGTTGCTACATCTGCACCCCCACAGGGAAACTTTTTCCTTGCTCGCATTAGCCCCAATCACTTTCGGCATTTGGGCAGCACAAAGCGAGACGCGAGGCCAATCATTGCTGCGAACGATTGGTGCTGTGGAGATCGCCATCGCGATCCAGCTCGGATACCTGGGGCGGCTCCACGATCCCAGCCTTCCCCAAGTCCAGCTTTCCAGAAAGGGCAAGCAACAGTTAGTTGGGATAGCGGTCCAGAAGACTGGCAGCACGAAGGGCCCAGACGGGCTTACCAGATCGGAACCAGACGCTGACGGAACGAACTGCGATGCCGCGCCGTAGCTCACCGGCGATCGGGATGAAAATGAATCCGCGAAAGCCCCTGTGCGATGGCATGATTATTTACGCCGCAGACTGACGTTCCTCAAGCATCCTTGACGTA
>DMTJ01000052.1 GCA_003477185.1 Lentisphaeria bacterium | reverse complement strand
CTACTTGCCCTATCTGCATCGCTTCTACGCACCCTGTGATTCAGCCTCGGCATTCATTGCCATCCGCGACATGGCCGCCTGCTACGGCGCCCACATCATCGGTATCCCCCGCGACAACCTGCCCACGCTCGCCAAAAGCGATGGTACCGCCGTTTGGGGAGCAAACGACGCCTTCGAGACCGTCACCGCCGTTCGCGAGAGCGAGGAAGCCGGACTCGCCATTCTCGCCTTTGGTGCCCCCGCTGCCATTGCCGTCGAGGCTAGTGAGACCCTCTCGGCCAGCGGCATCCCAGTAGACGTTCACGTCGTCAATGCCCTGCCCTTCGACGAAGGCCAGCTCGAAGCACTCATGGAGCGCTATCCAGCCGGTGTTGTTACCGTTGAAGACGGCTTGATCGGAAACGCAGCCTCCGGGCTCCGTGGTTTTGCCAACATCGTGGCGTCGGTCCCATCCGATACCCCGACTGATCACGTCGGCATCGTCGACCCGCGCATCGCACCGGCAGAAGGCCACTACGAGCTCTGGGATCACTTCGGCATCACCACCGAAACCTTGATCAAGGCTGTCAAAAGCCTCGGCTAAGGAAGTGCTTGTGGCGAGCAGCGCAATCGAGCGCATTGCGCTGTTCGCAAAGCCCCCCATCGTCGGCCAGACCAAGTCACGGCTGGCCGCCGATGTCGGTGACCAGGCCGCCGCGGACCTTTCCGCGGCCATGCTCGCAGACTTGCTGGCTCAATGCCAGGCCCTGCAGGCAAGGCGTCCGACCGTCCAAGTCGAACTGTGGTATCCGCCTGGCTTCAGCCCCGACGATTTCCCGGGCACCGTCAGGCCGGACATCTTTCGTACCCAGCAGGGCGACGACTTGGGCGATCGCCTGATTCATGCCTTTGCTACCGGCCTGACCGACAGCGCGCGAATGATCGTCATTGGCAGCGATTGCATCACCATTTCAGCCGAGCTACTAGAGCAAGCTCTCGACAGCCTCGCTGACGCACCATCGGTCTTTCAGCCTGCCGACGACGGCGGCTACGTACTTGTAGGCCTGAACCAACCCGCCCCGGAACTCTTCCGAAACATTCCTTGGGGGGGCAAACAGGTCTGGGCTGCTACGCAAGCCGCAGCCACACACACGAGCGCCGTACTGCCTCACACCTTTGACATCGACACAGTCGACGACCTGCCCCGTCTGCGCAGCTTTCTCGAGCATACTGAGCGCCCACGCACCACTGCCATCCTGGCGAGCCGACTCTACGACTGAGCACTAAACAACTCGCGCCCGTTCTCCGCCAGCCGCTCAACAGCGTCCGCCAGCGACACTTCCCACAACCGGGCCAGGCCTTCCGCCACATGCCGCAAGTCCAACGGCTGGCCGGGACGCCCCCCGACGGTTACATACGGACCATCCGTCTCCAGCAACACGCGCTCCCGTGGCATCGCTGCGACTCGCTCCCGCCCCTTTCGAGACCGCAGCATCGCCGCGTTTACCGAGAACCAAGTGCCAGCCCGCAGCACCTGCTCTACAGTTCCACTGAACCAATGAAGAATCACCGGACTGGTAGCAGCCTGCACCACCTCGATAGCTTCAGCCGCGGATCGGCGGGAATGCACGCTCAGCACCTTGCCCCCAGCACCATCGCACAGCGCTAACACCTCGCGAAATGCCAAGATTTGCGAACTCCGCAACGCCGGGTCGTCGGTCACGAAGTCCAGGCCAACCTCGCCTACCAACCGCGTCCTGGGAAGCGCCGCTGCAAACTCCGCAACTAGGGTCTCCACAGTGTCAGGCGTGACCAGAGTGGGAAACAGCCCGAGCGCGGGGCGCACACGTACACCATCGCAGTGCTCGGCATTGGTTGCGAACTCCGCAGTCGACTGGGACATGACGTGCACACGCATGTCAGCCGCACACACCGCAGCCAACACGGCTTCCGGATCCTGATAGTCAAAGACATGGCAGTGCGTGTCCAGCAACTGCCGCGTCAGTGCCCGCCAGGGTTTCATCCCGCGACTGCAGCAGCCGGGTCAATCCCGAAAAATCTCAGCGCATTCGCGGTCGCCTGCTCATTCAGATCTTCTGGCGAAACACCCCGCGCTTCTGCGGCACAGGCCACTACCAGCGGCACATAGGCCGGCTCGTTACGCTTGCCCCGGTGCGGAATCGGAGCCAAATAGGGTGAGTCGGTCTCAAAAAATATCCGATCCGCTGGCAGATCCGCGACCAGATCACGCAACTCCTGCGATCGCTTGAAGGTGATGATGCCAGTGAAGGACAAATAGCCGCCGATGTCGAGAAAGCGGTACGCCCACTCCCGATTGCCCGTGTAGCAATGCACCACAAAGCGTTGCCCCTGTAAAATCTCCTTCATCCGGTCAAAGCAATCCTGCTCTGCCTCGCGACAATGCACGATGCTGGGTTTCTGGGTCTCCTGCGCCAGCGACAGAAAGGCCTCGAAGGTCCGCACCTGATCATCCCGTGGGCCGTAATCATAGTGATAGTCCATGCCGATCTCACCCACCGCGGGAATGTGTGGCTGCTGCAGCCAGTTGCGATAAGGTGCCAGATCGCCGTCGAAGCTAGCGGCATCGTGCGGGTGAATGCCCACAGCCGCGTATAGCCCTGCGAACTCCGCAGTCTTCTCTACCAGCCAAGCCATAGTCTCCGCTTTGGTCCCCGCCACTAACAAGCGGCTGACGCCAGCGTCCGTGGCCCGAGCTAGAATTGCCGGCAAGTCGTCATCCGGATAGAGGTGAAAGTGTGTTTCGAAGACGTCGTTCACAGCAGCCCCGCCACGTGAATGTGCCAGAGCGCTGCGTGAATCTTGGCATCGATTGCCAACCCTTCCCCCCGCTTCGCGCTAATGAACGCCGGGACTTGCCCCAGCGGAACCGCATGCACCACGATGTCCTCGCTTTCATCCCCGACGCCTTCGCCGACTTTCTCCAAATCTCGGCAGAGATACATGGTATACGTCTCGCGCATCACACCCGCGGTCGGTTCGAATTCTCCCAGCACCTGGAGCGAGCCCGGGCGATACCCGGTTTCCTCCTCGAGTTCCCGCACTGCTGCGCGCTCGATCGCTTCGCCAGCAACTGCAGCCGAATCCCCCGCGAGTCCCGCTGGCAACTCCAGAATACGCCCATCGATCGGTGGCCGAAACTGCTCGACCAGCAGCAGTTCGCCGTCATCCGTCACGGCAGCCAGCACCACAATCCCCGAAATATTCACGCGCTCTACGCATTCATAGCCATTCTTCAGTTTCACCTGAATAAAGCGCCCTTCCCAGGCCAACTCTTCCATCCTATCCTCCGATTTAAGCGAGTTCTGTACCATATCGCCGTTCGTCTTGCCTAACGTGTGGGATCCCGTATGATTCAGTCGTTAGCGAGAATTCTTTTGCACGAGAGGACATGCCATCAAACGCTGCGCAATGCTCGTGGGCGTAAAACAAGATCGGTTCAGCCACCAAAAAGGATTGCACAGCGCGGTCTGGCCCGGCGTGCTGGCCAGGATCAAGGAGTGCAATATTCAAAACTACTTCATCTACTGGCAATAGGTGCCAGATGGGGAGCTCTACCTCTTCCGCTACTTCGAGTACACAGACGAGAACTTCCAGCAGGTGATGGATAAAATGGCTGCCGATCCACTGACCCAGAAATGGTGGGCAGAGTGCATTCCCTGTCAGGGCCGCTGGCTGACTGCGCAGACCGAGAGCAGTCAGCAGCGCGGGAAGAAGTCTTCCACCAAGATTAGCCGTGAAGAGCGCGTACGACATTGTTGCGCGATGCATTAAATTGGCGGCTTCTCAATCGGCAGCAGTCGGCTCCGCAAACAGGCACGCTAACGAACAGGGTTCAGCAATGAGCGCGATCAATCCCCAGGCAAGTGAACTGAATGATATCATCGAAGCGGAAAACGCCTCCGTTACGACCATGCTTTCGGCCAAAGGAAAAGGCATCTTTTTCCCCGCAAAGGGCATTCTGGGACAGACCGCCGCGGCCAAAGGCAAACGCATCAACGCCACGATCGGCATTGCCCTGGAAGACGATGGCACGCCCATGCGCTTGCCAGCAATCGAGAAGCTTGTCTCATTGCCGCCAGCTGCGGTATTTCCCTATGCGCCCAGCTTTGGGGATGCCGAACTGCGTAGAGTCTGGCTGGCGAATATCCGCGGCAAGAATCCCTCTCTGGGCGATACTCAGCTCAGCACTCCGGTCGTCACGAATGCTCTGACCCACGCGCTCAGCATCGCTGGCTACCTCTTCCTGGATCCGGGCGACACCCTGATCCTGCCCGATCTTTATTGGGGCAACTACAATCTCATCTTCAAGAACGGCTACGATGCAAAACTTGCCACACACACCACCTTTGTCGACGGTGCCTACCATGTGGATGGCCTCCGCCAAGCGCTCAAAGCAGGCGGAATCGGCAAGAAAGTAGTCCTGCTAAACTTCCCGAACAATCCCACCGGCTACACGGCTACGGAAGCTGAAATGGATGCGCTTCGCGACGTCCTGGTGGCTGCCGCCAGCGCGGGCAATGACCTGGTCGTATTGATAGACGATGCCTACTTTGGTCTGGTCTACGAGGATGGTGTCGGGCGCGAGTCCATGTTTGCCAAGCTCGCCGATTCGCACGAGCGTCTGCTGGCCGTGAAGATCGACGGTGCTACGAAAGAAGATTACGTCTGGGGCCTACGCGTCGGCTTCCTGACCTATGCCGTACGCGGTGGAACCGCCGCCCTCTACTCTGCCCTGGAAGCCAAAACCGCCGGTGCCGTCCGCGGCAATATCTCCAATGCCTCGCAGCTCTCACAGTCCCTAGTCAAAGCTGCCCTCCAGTCCGACACCTATGCGGTAGAGAAGGAAGCAAAGTTCGAGATTCTCCAGCGTCGCTACACTCGGATCAAAGAAATCCTCGCGGCACACCCAGAATACAGCGAAGCATTTGTCCCGGCACCATTCAACTCCGGGTACTTCCTTTGCTTGCAGCTAGAGGCAGACCCGGAGCGAGTCCGCCAAATCCTGCTGAAGGACTTCGATACCGGCACAATCGCCGCATCCGGCCTGCTGCGAATCGCCTTTTCCGCGACTCCGTTCGGCCTGCTCGAGGACTTGTTTGCCAATATCTTCGCGGCGACGAAAGCCGCGCAGGCAGAGTGAGCCAGCGCGCGACTTGGTCCCAACCCCCTTCTCGGGTATAGTATCGGTCGTTGTGCCCCAGTAGCCACCGCGGAGACGAGCGTGAAACAATCTCAGATGCAGCCAGCCATCCGCCGGTATTTTACACTTCTGGAATTGATGGTGGTGCT
>DMTJ01000104.1 GCA_003477185.1 Lentisphaeria bacterium | reverse complement strand
CTTGCTCCGCTTGATCTTGAGATCATTTGTATCTACGGTAATCGCAACTTCGGCACGGGCGAGCCCCAACACAGTGTTGGCAGATGACAGTTCAAACTCCACATGGGAACGCCTACCAGTGGGAATTCTGGTCCCATAGGCATATGCCTGTTTCAGCGCCACTGGAGCCCATGCCCCGCCATTGCTGTTCTTGACGGTTCCCTTGCACTCGATCACCGTGAAGCTCTCACCAAAGAGGGGCCAGGCAACGAAAACTAGAAAAAGAAAGCCTGTGACGAATTTCCTGTGCCTGTCCAATGCCGCACTAAGAGGCGCCCTCAAGATAGGAACATGGCTGATGAATACGATGCTTGATCCGCCGATCAAGACGCCGCGCTCACTCCGCAGGGGCAGACAGCGACCAGGCGAAGCTCGCCACGACGTGCAGCGACTCCGGTTCCATGGATCCTTTCCACGCTGGCATCGGCGTCTTTTCCACTCCTGAAAGAACGATGTTTACCATTGCCGGGAAGCCGAGGCTGTCGCGCCATTTCGGATCCGTCAGCGGTGGTCCGATAATCCCGACGCCGTCTACACCGTGGCAGGTTTGACAGGATTGCCGGTAAATCCGCGCACCGCGCGCTAACTCTTCTGCACTCTCCAGTGGGGCCCAGTCGCTGATGTCCACGCCCTGCCACAAGGCTGCATGCCTGGTAGCGGAGATCTTGAACCACGCGAACAGACCGCCTCCCATGAGAATGGGAATCAAAATGATTGAGCTGAGAATGAGAACTTGTTTCCACTTGGCCATGCTCCTACTGTACGACCACGCGCGGAGATCAGCCTTAAATCGAGTTCAGAATGTGCGGAAGAATGTCGCTGCCTCATACAGCAGCTGAAATCATGGAAGTATTCGAAGCGTCGCATTGGGATGCAGCGCCACCACTTGCTCCCAGCTACAACGTAGCGCCCTCGCAGGTCGCCGCGGTCCTCCGCCAAGAGAACGAGAGCCAAGTCCTCCATCCCATGCATTGGGGCCTGATTCCCCGCTGGGCGAAGTCGCGCTCTGTCGGTTATAAGATGATCAATGCCCGGATTGAGACGCTAACGACCAAGCCTGCTTATCGCAGCCTCGTGCAGCGCAAGCGCTGCGTCGCTGTTGCGCAGGGCTACTACGAGTGGCAGAAGAGTCCTGCGGGCAAGACCCCGTTTTTCATTACCTCAGAGCGGGCCCCATTGCTGTGCTTTGCGGCGCTGTGGGACCGCTGGCAGCACGGCGAGAATGCCGTCTCCAGCTTCACCATCATCACGCGCCCGCCGGCTCCCAAGCTCGCGCAGATTCATAATCGCATGCCCGCCTTGCTCACGCCACAACAACACAAACGCTGGCTGTCTCCCGCTGAGCCACCCGAACTGCTACTCGCTGAACTTGCACAGTCCGCATCTGACGACCTACAGTTCTACCCAGTTTCCAACTTCGTTAATCGCCCGGCGAACAACGGGCCGCGCTGCGTCGAGCCAGCGCATCAAGAGCCCAGCCTCTTCGACCTCCACTAGCAGCAGGCCTTCTTTCTGCCCCGCAAGGGCCAACTCAAATTCAAACTACGGATAGCCGCGAAGGAACGCAAAGATCGCAGAAAAGAGCGGGCCTGCTTGTGCGTTCCTTGCGTCCTTTTGCGGCCGCTTAACCACACAAGCCCACCGACGATACTTGCCGCCTGCCATGTGATTTGATCCCCCGCTTCGTAGTCTGCTGGAAGAATAAATAGCTTGCCAGACCTGGCCCCCGCAGTCTTCGAAGCGCTCAGCGAGCCTGCTGGTTTTCTGCGAGAAGTTCGAGTTTACCTGCGATCAGGGCGAGGCCACGGTCTGCACGTTGCGACGCGTAAGTAGATACTCAGAGCAGTGACGTCTTCAGAATCCAGGTGCTGGTGCTCTTACCATCGACCGGGAGGTTGAAGCTGAGCTTGTAGCTGTCCGTAGCACCGTCGTAGTCCGTCTGCCAGAAGTCGTTGCCATGTACGGCCTGGTCGAGCTTGACCTCCATTCCACTCACGACTTCATAAATGGCATAGCCGTCCGCAGTCGCGAGGTTCTCAAAACGAATGGGTAGGAATCCGACCCCCCCCTTGATATCCACTGTGACTTCCGGCAACTCAGCGCGAATTACGACCGGTAACTCCTGCAGCAGATCGCCCCCCCGTACCGCAATCTGGAGATCATTGCCGACCGCCTCGCGGTGGGTCGTCTTCCAGGAGCGGGGATTCTCCTGCAAATGCTGGCGATATAACTCGTTCGGTCCCCCGTAGTTGTCCGCTTCGGTGACCAGATGCACCCACTCGCTATCGAGTATCACAAAATCTCCAGGTTTGAATGTCTCGACGCCCTTCGGCGGGACGATGAGCGCTTCAAGCTTCGCCTGATCCTTTCGGATCTCTTGAACCCTGACCCGCAAGGATGGATTGGTGCTGGTTCTATCGCCAAAAGAGGCCGCGTATTCGCGAATGATTAGCGAAACATAGCCAGTTGTCTCCGCGCCACGCTCCGGAAACGCCACCCACCAAGGACCGGGGCCGGACAACTCAACTGACGCAACCAGCAAATCCCCCTTTCTCAGCGTACTGGTGACACGCTTCTCCGCGATCAAACCGGCGGCATTCCCGTAGGCGACGGTTCCGTCAAATGCTCGCCCATGCCGCTTAAGAAAATAGCTCTCCTTCGCGCTGTTCGGCTGTTCGAAGTGGTACTGCAGGGTCTGGAATGTCCGCCCGTAGTCATCCGTGCGCGAGAGCTGAACCCTCGCATCCACCAAAACACTGCGGTCCGTGCCATACGCCCCCTTATATACGACATCCGTCAGACATGGCCCATGAGAGAGGTATGCAGTTTTCATTTCGCTGAACGCCAGCTTTGTCTTGCCAGCAAAAAGGCCTAGCCAGTCACCGCCCCAGCCAGCATCGCTCCAGTCCCAAGCATTCCCGTTCTTTCCCTTGCGCCCTAGCGCCACACGAACGTCACACACCGCAACCTCCGTTAAACTCATATCCAGATCGAACGTGATCAACTCGCCACCACAAGCCAGCGCCAACTGATCCCAGCGCTGGTTCCCGCCATAGCCAACAAGGGACAACTGCCCATGGCTGGCAGACGGTAGCGATCCATAGAATCCGTAGGGAATGCGTAGCTGATACTGATTCGCCCCGGGCTCAACCGGCAGCAGCGCATACGCGCGCAGATAGTTTCCAAACCCGGATTTATGCCAGTTTTTACTGACTTGCATGTGGATTCCAGTAGGCGTGCCATCAGCTTGGCACAGAATCGGCACGAGACCGGTGATGTTCGCAGGTCCGTGAAAATCCAAAAGAAATGGTACCTTCTCAGTCCGCTCCCTTACGCTGTCAACGACGATGTCGAACACATCATAGTCGGTGATCTTCACGTACTTGCCCGCAAAACGTCGTTTCAGATTCTTCACGCTCGCGACGTGGCAGCCCAGAACATCGTTGAATTGCACAGGAAACTGCTGACCGCCCGGTGTCGAAACACCAATCTGCAGCTTGCTCTTCCCACTCTGTGCCTCACTCCCCACCGGGCAGCGAATGTGCAGGCTCTTCTTCTCTCCCATCCGCCACGGCCCGCTGATGAAGGCTTCATCCTGGCGCCGCCCGCCCGGGAGCGTAAAATCCAGCCGCAGCGTCACATCATTCCAGACAGTTGGCTCGAACTTGATTCCAGTTTCAAAGTCTTGGTTGAGCACCAAGCCCTTGGAGTTTCTGAGGACCTTTGGCCTCTGCGCGTGGGCTCTAATCTCTGCCCCGCTCAAAGCGCGGTTCCATACTCGCACTTGATCATATAAGCCGCCCGTTACGCCTGATCGGCCATCCGCGCGCTGGCCAAGCCGCAACGAACCAGTGCCCACCCGCCGCTTCTCGTTCAAGGTCTTGCTATCTTGTAGTTGCCCATTCACATAGAAAACCATTTTTCTGCCATCATAGGTAAGGGCTAGGTGATGCCATTTTCCCTTGACCAGATTGCCGCGCTGCTTCAAGTGGTGCTGATTGTCTCTGCCGCCCAGATTATTCATCACGGCTGTGGCCCCACTGCGCAGCGTGAAGCCGTAGTTGCCTATCTGGTTCTCATTTCGGTTCTTACACAGTAGCCAGCCGAAGCGACTAGAGTCCATTTTTTCCGGGATCTTGAGCCAACATTCGACCGTCAGCTTTTCCGGTTCTAACTTAGGACTATGTGGGATCACTAGTGGTTTCTTGACAATGCACAGGCCAGAGCCAACGACTCCCTCCGACTCCCCATCCGCGTAGATCAGGTCTGGCATAAATTCTGCCGAAAAAGTAAGGCTGTCTGGCCAGGCCACCAGCCTCAGGGCACCGAACGCGGGGAGCAACTCGCCAGTCTCATCTTCGAACCGGAGACTACGAAACTCGAAATGCTGGGCCAGTTTTCCGGATTCCCACATCAACGCCTGGTTCTTCGGGCTCGACACTGCCCGGTATGACTTTCCCGCGACCTTGATCGCGACGGTAAGCGCTGCGGGTTCTAGGCTCTCCAGGCGCTCTTCTCCCGTATCCAAACTCGCTAAATAACCAACGGCTCTGTCGAATAGTCCAAAGCTGGGCTCCTCCAAGCGATCGAGGTCGTACTCGAAGGTATATTTATTGGTCTCGATACGCAGCACATCCGCGCTCGTGTCATCAGCTGGTTTTCGCCAACCATTCAGCCAATACCCATACGAGAAGTCCTCGGCAACCAGCTTGGGTGGCTCTTCATCCGCAACAGTGCTCACCGTTGCCGGGGGCACACGGTCTTGCTCTGCCTGGCAGCCAGCCAGTGCCGCGCAGAGAATCATATAGCCGATAAGCGAAAATCGTTTCATAAATCCTTGTCACGCCCAGTGAAAATCGTTTCAGTCGCCACTGATGAACCCAACCATGGGCAATGCAACGGCTTCACCGCAGAATTCACGCATCCCGCATTATGCGAAACGCTTGCTCTCCTGCGTGCGTGCCCAGATCCACATTATAAACGCGGGTCCACATGCTCTGCGCCGCGCAGTACTCCGTTTGCCAAAAGTCATTGCCGTGAACCGACTGATCAAAGTCCGTCCAGCCACCGTTTCCCTTGCCAAGCTGGAGCCGATAGCCGTCGGGTGCTGACAGCCCGACGATCACGATCGGCACGTAGCTGACACCTCCTCTGATTTCGAACTCTGCACCATCCGCAGCGTCCACGCGGATCGTCACTGGATTCCCGTGTAGCACCGTGCCCTGCGAAGCCGTGACTGTCAACTGGTTGCCAGCCGCCTGGCGCTGCACTGCTTCCCATGAATGCTCGGCTGTCTCTAGGGATACACGGAGCGGCGCATTAGGGCCGTAGTAGTGCTCCGCACAGATGGGTAGCACGAGGAACTCCACTTCGCACTCTACGTAGTCTCCCGGTAGGAGCCGGCCCACATCCGGCGGTGCACTCAGCTCTACGTTTGCCGAGGCAATGTGGTCGTCGGTAAGAAATACGGATGCGTATGGCACAGGTGCGTCCTTGCCCCCTAATCGGGCCGACCACGAGCGGACCACCAGGCCGCGGTTTGCCCACGCGGCCGTCGCCTCTCGGAAACCGCTGCTGTGCGCTAGGCCCGGTAGCGAGTCATGAAGTGAGAACCAGATCTGGTCGCCATCGCATTGCAGGCCGGTACGCTCATAGACCAAGCCGCCTTTGCCCGGTGTCCATTCCTCGCGCAGCCCATCTTTATCTCCCCAGGCCATCTGGTTGAACTGATGGTTGTTGTAGCCGTCTGCGCCTAGTTGATAGAAAGCCAGGCGCGAGAACTCCACGGGCTCCTTCACCTCATAGCGAAACCAGTGACAGGATCGGCTCAAGTCGTCACAGCGAGGGGAAGAAACCTTCATGTGCGCCTTGATCTTCCCGTCCGCGCTAACACCAGCGTAATGCACGTTTGTGAGGTTCGGACCGTACTGCTCATAAAAGGCCTTCATGCGCGTGAGGTACTGCTTCTCATTCCGCTCATTGAAATAGACAAGAAAATCGCCACCTCCCACATTATTGGTCCATCCCCACTTTGCCTCGTGCATACCTTCTAGCAGGAGTGGCCGCACGTCATCGATCATCGATCGCCCCAGATTCACATCCGGATCATAGGTGATGGTTTCGCCATAGCTGCCGATAGCCGCCTGATCCCAGAGCTGATTCCCGCCGTAGCCGATCAGACAGAGCTGAGCATGAGATGCTGCTGGCACGCCTCCCCACTGCGCGTACGCGATCGTCAGCTCGCACTCAAAGGTCGTCTCAGGTTCAATCGTAAGCAGTGAATAGCCTTGAAACCACGGGCCTTGGTACAAAAATCTCTTGCCCGCTGTGGAATGCCAGTTCTTACTAATCTGAACCGGAATCCCGAGTGGCTGGCCATCGACCTGTCGCAACATCGGCGTCATCCCCGTAATGCCTGCCACGTTTTTGGACTTTGCAAACACCAACGGTACCCGAGCCGTAGTGGGCGAAGAATTAGTGATAACGAGCCTGACGCGCTCCATGAAATCTCGATTCCCCTCCATATCCCAATTCTCTCCCACCTCGGGAAGAGAGAGCCAATGCAGACCGCGATCAGCATCATACTCCACTGGTATTGAATCAGAGTATGGCGCGATCCCCTGCGCTCGAATCTCAGCCTCAGACCCAACACAACTCTCAGACGCCTCTGCGTCTACGAAAAAGGTAAGACGCAGAGGGGTATCGCACCCGATCGTGGTGCCAGGCACCGCGATTTCAATCGCACCATTGGCCTCATCCCGATGCACGCTACCTCGCTGTTCTTGCGGCACCCAGATTACCAACTCCTCGCCTGCGTCAGTCTCACAAGCCCCAAGCTTCAGCCGCGCCGTAAGCCTTGATAGCTCGACGTCTCGCTCGGCAGTCACCTCCATCGTCACTGCAACGTAGTCGGGTAGTGCGGTTACCTCCACTCTACCAGCGACCGGCAAAGCGTCGCCTGAATCACTCTCGAAGCACAGCCGCTCCATATCGAATCGCTGCACGAAGCGTCCGCTGACAATCATCCGCGTTTGCTCGCCGGGCGTGCGCTCATCCAAGAGCGACAGCGGCAGGCCCAGCGCCTCTAAATTCTCCTTCGTCCGGCAGGTGTCCCTCGAACCACGCACTTGGTAGCTCGTGCTGTCCGCTTCCAAATGCCAGCTCAGGCTCGCCGCTGGCAAGTCATAAATCAGGTCATTTCCAGCGGTCAAAGCCTGCGTGGCATCCGCTTTTTTTGCCAACACACCAAAGTGTAGCAAGGCCGCCCGCTCCGTGTCGAACGCGCACGCATATCGGCCCGTCTGGATTGACATCACCCGCTTGCCTTCTGCGGATTCACCACGCCAGCCATGGTTCCAGAACATGTAGGTATAGTCGGAGTCTCGTGGCATCATGGGGCTCATGGTTAGTTGCCTACAGTTGGAGTGGGAGCGCTGGGCACAATCGGAACGCCCTTGACGAAGAACTGAGTCTCCAGCCATGGCTGATGCCCAGTTTCTGCACCTGTCAATTGTAGATTAAATCGCCCCTTGGGGGCCGAGAACTTCTGTTTGCGTACTTCGCAATCCCGCAGCTTGTTCCAATTCAGGTCATAGATCCCCAGGCTGTCTCCACCACGATACCACAGGTACTGGCCGCTGTTGATTGCTCCCAGTACCACGAGTTCCCGGCCACCGCCAATCCGGATCGTCAAGTCGCGCACTTCTGTCGCCACTTCGCGCAGCGGCCGAATATCGCGGACCGTAATCTGGGCCTGCGTTGCGGCCGGGACTGTACCGAAGCCAACCCGCACCTTGCGAATCCGGTCATAACGAAACCTGCCGTGCCCGCGCCAGCTCCACTCGGGCATAGCCCAGGCGACCTCACCAGTCGGAATCTGCAGCTCACGAGTGCCGGTAAAATCGATCGGAATCACGTAGTCCCTGTACCCATGCCCCTCAATGGTAATCACCAAGACCGCCCCACTGCCATCGCCAGTCACGGTGCAGCCAACGCCGCGCGCCGCGCTCATGTCTAAGGACATTGCCCAGGCAGGGCGATCCTTAAGATGCATGGTCAGGGCGCTGCTCTCGTTGCGATAGCTGATCTGCAGGGCATCGTCAACCAACGTCAGCTCATGGCCTTCTCCAGGCTCGATCGTTCCTAGCGCGGGCATCAAGTCCCGATAGACGACTGCGGGTTGCGGGGCAACCTTAGGCCAGACACTGGCACCGTACGCCCCCAGATCTGCGACGGCCCCCCAGGCGCCGTCGCCAATTCTGGCCTGCCAGGAACCATCACTCGCCAGGTCACGCGTGGCGCTTCCTTCTTGAATGTGCAGCGCTGCAGCCACACTACCGGCCCCCCCGGCGTTCGTGGCCTTGATCAAAACCTCGTTCGGCCCGTGGCGAAAATTGCGGACTTCAACAAACTGCAGTTGGTCGAAGCTGCCGCCCGAGAACACCTTCTTGCCATTCACATAGGCAACGGCCTCATCATCCAGCTGGAGATACAGGCGGGCTCCTTTGAACTTGCGCAGATTGACCCTGAAGCTGCGCCGCAGCTGCACCACACCGGGCATTGCCGCACCATTCTCTACAGCTTCAGCCGCCCAGATATGGCGGGCGCTGTGCAGCGGGTGCGCGCTGAAATCGTTCGTAGTCCCCGCCTCATAGGCCGCCAGAATAGAATCCTCGGTCTGAGCGGTCTCCGGAGCTTGCCACTCGTCATTGGTCCCTGCCAACTCTCCCATCACCCGAATCAAAAACTCTGGCTCCTGTGCCTGCCAGGGGTTGGCCAGTTGGAGCGATTCGCCCACGCGCAGGTATTGCCGTGGCACGATCGGGCCGAACTCCTGGCCATATCCCCAATTCAACTCGCCTGAACTCCGGCCCAGCAACCGCAGCGGGGTAATCTGGCTTTGTCCCTCCACACTCTCAGGCCGAAAAAGGACATCGGTCCCCGGCTGATTTCCGCCCTTCCCGATTGGGCTGCGAAACACGCCGTATTCCTTACCCAGCGTCTTGCGACAGCCTGGGCTGATCGTCTGGAGCGCGCTTCGCCAATCGCGCAGCAAGTCCTCGACCATCGGCACCAGCCCCTGAGTGGACAGAATTTCTGGCGTGACGCCAAACATCGGCCACGGAGAGGACACATTGAAGCTGCTACTGCCGCGCCCGACCATCTCCCCCGGCTTATAAAGAATCTCGTAGGGCCCGGTCGCCTGCCGGATCTCGCTGTGTGCATACAGCGGAAGGCTAGCGCCACCCGCAACTCCCCCCCGAGCATGATTGGCAACCACCTGCCGACTCCCCCGGAACCAGTACTCCACCTGGAATGGCAGAGGGCTCCCGCTCGAGGTGTTGCTGGTGCTAGGCAAACTCAGTGCAGAACTGAGCAGCCAGCTGAACTTGCCTACGCCCCAGGGCTTGTCTGCGTGATCCTCCAACGCATCGCACTCAAGATGATCTACACTGTTCCGCGTACAGAATTCGGCCCACCGCTGAATCGTCTCCACGAAGAGCGTAGAATCCGGATCTGGAACAAAGACCTGACGATACGGTCTGACCATGCCCTCGCATTTGGTGCCCGCCGGGTGCGACCTCGCGTCCTTGCCCCATGCCCCGCGGCGGCAGCCCTTCAGCACCCATACGTCCTGCCTTGAATGGTCGACCGTCTCGGCCTCCACCAGTTCGTCCCCCACCAAAAACATCTTAAGGTCCATCCAAGACGGCATTGTCCCTGGCCCCGCCCAAACGTGGCGAACCATGCGCGGATGGCGCACCCCCGGTGCCGGGCAAAAATAGAGCGTCTTCGCCTCCTGCCCGACGGCCTCCGTCAACGTCCCTCGAACCCAGCGCGACAGGCGCGGATCGACCCCGTCTCGTACATAGTCCGGATCGTTTCGGCCAATAGACATGCAGGTGCTGTGCACGGCAAACCCCATGCCCTTCTCCCGCAGCGAGATGGTGTAGTCATTCAAATCCTTCTCGCCACCCGGGAACACCTCAGGATTCACCCGCAGATACGAGTGTTGGTATGGCCAGTATTCCCCACGCCAGGTATCGGTGTGCAGATAAACCCGTTTCATCTTCAGCGAATCGGCCCAGGCAGTCACCTGCTCCAGTTCCCCCCGCGTTTTGGCGCCAAGCACGATGCAACTCTGGTCCGCAAAGCGCTGCTGCCAGTGGCTCAGCCAAATCCGGGCGCGCTCGATTGTCCACTCCCCGGTCGGATGCGGCAGCCCATCTTCCACCCACATCTGGAGTAGGTTTTCATCGAATTCCTGGTCATTCCGCGGAGCCTGAATCGCGAACGCCCCCAGCGGGTTCGCCGTATTTCGGCCCCAGATCCAGGGCCAGGACATTCCCCGCTCGCCATCCGTTGGCACAGTCATGTACTCCAGCCGGGTCAGCACGTACTCGCTGTTCGCTGCCAGTCGAAAGGCGAACGTCATCAGCGTCCCGGGAGCTGGCTCCACCACCTTTTCGAGGCGCAGAACCAGGTAGTTTGTGTGCGCTTCAACCGAGAAAGTGATCTGAAACCCCTCGCCACTGACGCGCAGCCTCCCCTCCCCTGCCCTTCGTTCCAGCAGTTGCGAAGTTCGCAGTACCTGATCCGGCCCCGCCAGGTGCTGAACCTCAAAGACACCGACGACATCAGCCAAGACAAAGCGGTCACAACGAAGCGTTTCCGCCGCACTCCATAAGGACAGGCTCAACAGCGACACGCAGAGCAAGAACCTACTGGAAAAAGTAGGCAACAACATTCAAGCCTCCGGTTAATAAGCGAACAAGTACGGTGTCAGTAACTGTCATTGTGGTGAATACAACCGCCGCAGCAGTAGCCTAACCAATCCAGCTCCGTGAGAGCACCGAGCTGGCTTTCGTCTCCACCGCGTGCTTGATGTGGTTCAACACCATTTTGTGGATCAAGTGAATCAGCTCATCGCGCAGCCAGCCCCAATACGGCTCTGGCTCCATCATTGTACGGATGAAGATGGACTCGCCAAAAACCGGCTCATGTTGCCAGTTGTAGCTCAGGACAAACGGGGCACCGCAAATCAACGGCGTAGCGACGAAGATACCCAAAACATACGATTCCAGAATTTCGGTCGAAAGCTGGACCAGCGCAAGCGTAGCGACGGTTGTCAGGACGACTGCGCTCAAGGCCAATTGAGGTTTCCCCAGGGGCATGCGCGCACTCTCCATCAGTTCTTGAGGAACCCCGAATGGCCTGTGTCAGACTCGCACAGCAGACAGGTTCGACAAAGCCTGCTTCGGCAGTTCACCGCCAAGTTCACGGAGTTCGTCACGGATCTCGGCCGCACGCTCGAAATGCTCCTCGATAATCGCTTCCAGCAACTCCTGCTGCAAACGCTCGCATGGCTCGGCGGGAACGTGGGTACGCAGTTTGCGAGCCATATCTCCCAGATAACGCAAGGAGCGACGACGCTCGCGCCGAAACTCCTCGGCGTCAATACTGTCAAGACCTTCGATTCGACGAATCGCCTGGCGCACGACTGCAG
>DMTJ01000053.1 GCA_003477185.1 Lentisphaeria bacterium | reverse complement strand
ATGCTCGCGGGTGGATAGTGTTATAATGACACGGCGCCAACGCACCGGCCGCGAGTCGTAGGATTGTCCGTGTTCTCTCCACCAACCGAGCCAAAGTCTGATATGCAACGCACTACCTACGGTTACATCGCCACCTTTCTTATGGACTTCACCGTTGGCGGGGCCATTCTCGGCATCGGTTTTCATCTGCGGGCACTTGGCTACGGTCCCTTGCAGATTGGCTTCACCTTATCTGCCGGCATGCTTTGCTATTTCATCGCCTGTACGATCCTGGCTCGGTACTATCCGGAGCGTGACCCCTTTAAGGCGATCGTTGGCGGGCTCATTCTCAACTGCATCAGCTTGCCGCTCCTATTTGTCGTCAATACCATCCCGGGATTCCTCTTCTTCACAGCGTTGAATGCGACCGGGATGGCGATGTATTTCGCCAGTATGCAGGCATGGATGACGGTCAATTTCTCGCGTGACGCCATGAACACCACGATTGGCAACTATGGGTTGGCATGGACGAGTGGCTTGATGAGCGGCCCGGCATGCGCCGCGGTAGTTGGCAGGTTTTGGACGGCGCAAGGGTGGGGCCCCGAATATCACGCGCCCTACGCGCTCTGCATCGGTGCCAGTACGATCGCGGCGCTTCTGGCGTTCCAGCGATTTCGACACGACCCACCGACGACCGCGCACAAAGAGAGAACCAAATTCTGGAGGAGTTTCGACACCGACGACTACACCCGGTTCATGATCATAGCATTGCTCATGAACTTGGTCGGCAACATCAGTGCGGGAATCGTGCGCAACCTGGTCGCTATCCTTGAGGTCACGACCGCCACCGGCGGATTGGTGAAAATCAGTCAAGAGCAGGCCGGTTATCTGAGTGCGGCATTGTCGGGCGCAATTTTCGTATCGATTCTGCTCTTTCGTTTCTACCGAAAGTGGGCCATGTCTATGCGCTACGTCCTCGGCCTGCAGGCCCTGATCCTGCCTGCGGCTTTGATCTTCCTGTGCACCCATGACTATTGGTTGTTCGTGTTGGCAGCTGTCTGCGTAGGCTTCATGAACGGCTTTGCGTTCTACAGCGCGGCCTCGTACGCGCTTCAGGCAGGTGAGAAAGGGCAGCGCAACATCACGATCAATGAGGTCGTGGTTGGGCTCGGAGGCTTTACTGGCGCCATGGGGGGCGGCCTCATCGCCCAGCATTTTGGCAACGCGATCGCGTTCGCATCGCCATTATTGGTGGTGATCGCAGTGGTGCCGTGGCAGTTTCGGCTGTATCGCAAAAGGCCAGACGGCCCCTGGGAGTAGTTCGTTGGCTTGGCGTGCGTCATAGCCGAGGCGTACCAAGCGTCATCCGCTCGCCTATGAGTGAGGAGGCAGGCTGCATTGGGGCAGCGCGGCACGGGATGCGGGGCCTCACATTGGCCCCATCTGAGGTGATGTCTATGCCCGTCCTGCAAGGTGGCGCGACGCTGATCTGCCCCCGGACGTCTGTTCTCTCTAGCCTTACCGTACAGTCCCGTGAGGCTCGCAATCTAGACGGATTCTCGTAATGTTCACGCCCGCGAGATAATCATAACCGCTTACTGGACACGGCCTTGCAACAACCCCGCAGACTCGAGAATGTCGACTACGATGCCTTCGGTGAGGAGGTTTTTGCACTCAGGGACGAAATCCACGCCAAGCTTGGCAAGGAAGACCTGGCGCATCTGTGGCGGATGATCTGGCTTAATCGGATGTTCACCTTCATTGGCTACGCGACAGCGTGGATTCCAAACCCGATCAGCATTTACTGTCTGAGCCAAGGAGTTTTCGGGCGCTGGTTGATCACCCACCATGTCAGCCACGGTGGCTACGACGCGGTACCGAACGTACCCGAGCGGTTCAAGAGTAAGGTCTTCGGCCGGGGGCATCGTCGCTGGCGGGATTGGTTCGATTGGATCATCCCGGAAGCTTGGCATCACGAGCATAATATCCTGCACCATTGCCACACCAGCGAGGTGAAGGATCCGGATCTTGTCGAAGATTTATCCGAGTTTTTACGAAGTTCCGGCCTCCCGAAACCGCTCAAGTACGTGATCATTTTTCTGGCTGGGATCACCTGGAAGTTCAGCTACTACGCACCAAACACCTTACGGACCATGGATCACAACGGGGTGGAGCCGACCACGTCATTGTGGCGCGCAGTCTGGTGCAATGGGCTGGATCTGCGAGTTTCTCGGGTACGCCGCCTCTGGCTCTCCTGCTATTTCCCGTACGCCACGGTGACCTTTATTCTGATCCCGTTGGCCTTCCTTCCCTTTGGCAAGTGGGTCGTCCTGTCAGTCCTGATTAATCGCGTACTGGCCGAGTTCCTGACTAACTTTCACTCGTTCTTGGTCATCGCCCCGAACCACGCTGGCGAGGATCTGTATCGCTTCGATTATCGCTATAAGGGCCGCGGTGAGTTTGCCGTGAACCAAGTCATCTCGTCCTGCAATTATCATTGTGGCTCGCCGATTGGCGACTACCTGCAAATCTGGCTCAACTATCAGATCGAGCATCACATCTTCCCGCGGCTCCCGATGATTCGCTACCGAGAGTGCCAGCCTGTCGTCAAAGAGATCTGCGAGCGCCACGGCGTCCCCTACGTGCAGGAACCCGTCTGGAAACGTTTCTGGCGCATGGTCCAAATCATGGTTGGCGACACCAGCATGCAATGGCTGTGCGAGGCGGAAATTCAGCAGATGGTGCCTCCGGCAGTCGCCACGTGTCCCAGCGCTTCCGAGGACGCGGGGACCCATGGCAAAGCGGCGTAAGGCGAAGGCGACTCAGCGCTCAGAACAGAGTGCGGTGGCGTCGGCACTCTCCTTTCAGTGGTGTGCGATCGGCTTGATCGTCCTCGCGACCATCCTCGTCTATGGGCGCACGGTGAGCTTCGAGTTTACCAACTGGGATGACAACGTTCTGCTGCTGGAGAACGAAGCGGTCAGGTCGCTATCACCCGCTGGAATCGTCGAGATTTTTACCCCCAAAGCCGGTGCCACCTATCAGCCGATTCGCGTATTGAGCTATGCCATCAACTGGGCCATCCATGAGGACAGCCCGATGGGCTACCATCTGATCAACATGATCCTGCATGGCCTGGGTGCAGTCTTTCTGTTTCTACTGTTGTTTGACGGTTTGCCGCGCCTGCTTGGGCCGGAGCAACGGCATACCGGCATGGTCGCTCTGATTGTCGCCCTGCTCTTTGCCGTGCATCCAGTGAACGTCGAATCCGTGGCCTGGGTGTCTTCCCGCAAGTATGGCTTGCTGGGCAGCTTTTACTTTTCGGCCTGGTGGCTGTATGTACGCGGGACGGCAGGCGAGTCGCTCGACTGGCGCTTCCTCGGCGGGGCACTGGCCTGTACCCTGTGTGCAGTCCTCTCGAGTCCGTTTGGCGTGACCCTTCCAGCCATGATCGTGATGTATGACTATTGCAGTCGCCGCGAGCTCAACCCGCTACCGCTCGCTGTAGAGCGGAAGTTGCCCTACGCGCTGTTCTTCTTTTGTGCGATCGGGATCGTTCCGTTGCTGATGAGTCTGGCGCCCTCGAAAAAGCAGATCGTCTCGCATGTAATCAAGGAGAACCGCGCCTACACGCTCTTGACCATGCATCGCTGTGTGTTCGACTACGGCCGCAATTTGGCCGCTCCCTTCTGGCTGAACAACCGCTACCCGGATCGCTTCGTCAAAACCATCGGCAATCCCAAGGTTTTGATTGTGCTAGTGGGTGCGCTGGCGCTCATCGGCCTGGTCATCATCAACTGGCGCCAGAAGCAGATGGTCCCGCTCTTTTGCTTTGGCTGGTTCATGATCACTTGGCTCCCGGTCTCGAACATCATCGCTATCTCCACGCTGATGGCGGATCGCTACATGTACCTTGCGGCGATCGGCGTCTTTCTCGGAGCCGCACTGGCCAGTTCGCTGCTGCTGAAAGAGGCCCGCGTTCTTGCTGCTGTCTGGGCCGTCATCGTGGTCGCTATGGCCAGCATCGGCTATCAGCGCACCAGCGTGTGGCAAGACAGTGTCGCGCTCTGGAAGGATTCGATCGCCAAGGACTCCGGCAACTACCTGGCCCATAACAGCCTAGCCAATGCCTATACCGAGCTGCGTGACTGGGACCTGGCGATGACGCACTACAAGCGAGCGCTGGCATTGAACAAGGACTATCACGTCGTCCATTTTAACCTCGGCCAGCTCTATGATGATCTTCAGCAGTATGATGATGCGATCGCCTCCTATGAGCGATTTCTGGTCGAGATCGACAAGCGTGACGAGGACACGAACCGGGTCGACGCCATGATGAACTTAGGGGTGGCGCTCGGGTTCCAGGGCGAGTTTGGCAAGGCGCTTGCCTTACTCGAGGACGCACTGGCCGTAGATGAGACCAGCCATCGTGGCCACAACAACCTCGCAAACGTCCTGAATCTCTCAGGCCGGGACGAGGAAGCCAAAGCATCCTACTTGCGGGCGCTTGAGCTTGAGCCAGACTTCCCCGAGGGGCACTATAACTTCGCCTCTCTCTACGCGAAGCTGAAACAAACCGACCTGGCAGTGAAGCACTATCGTCTGGCGCTCGAGCAAAATCCTGAGTATGCCGATGCCTACAACAATCTGGCGAACATTCTCAAAGACGCCGGGAAGCTCGACGAGTCCATCGCCTACTACAAGAAGGCGCTCGGATTCTACCCGGATAACGCTGCGATCCACAACAACATCGCCGTTGCCTACCGCAAGAACGGGCAGAGTGGGCTTGCCAAGAAGCACAGCGATAAGGCCATGGCCCTCAATCCAAGCAATCCCGTGATCTACTTCCGCCAGGGGAATGACCTTGTCAAAGCAGGCAAGCTAGACGAGGCGCTAGTTGCCTACCAAGAAGCCATCGGCATTGACCCCTATCATGCCACCAGCCTGGCGCAGGTCGGGCACATTCATCGCTCGCGCAGTGAGCACGAGCAGGCGATCGCCCACTATGAGAAAGCCGTCGAGTATAATCCGCGATTGCGTACTGTGCAGCGCTATCTGGCCGAGCTCCTGACGCCGCGCAATCCAGAGCGCGCGATCCAAGTCTACCGCGATTACCTAGACCGGCACGCCGATGATCACAACGTCAGGATTAATCTTGGCGCCTTGCTGTTTGCCCAAAAGCGCACGGGCGAGGCCATTGTGGAGTACGCCATGGTATTGGAGGAAAAGCCGGACTTCTACGAGGCAAATCTGAACATCGCTGTGGCGCTGCAAACCAGCGGGCAGAAGGAGAAGGCTGTGGCTGCCTACCGGACTGCACTCAAGCTGAAGCCTGAGCAGACCAAGGTGCGCACTACGCTTGGCGCGCTGGAACTCGAGCTGGGCCAGTTCGAAGCCGCGATCAAGGACCTGGAGCCGTTGGCCAGGGCGGATCGAAAAGTCGCAACCTTCTTTGGCTCACAGGCCAAGACCCGGCCTAAGTTTGCGGAGGCCCTCGCCACGGCATGGGGCGAATCCAGCGAAGCAAACCTGCTCTACGTACTCGGTGCCACACTGGCCCAGGTCGGGCAGGTAGACGCGGCAATCGCCAGCCATCAGCGCGCACTCACGGTCGACGAGAAGCTGCTTGACTCACTGCAGGCGATTGGCAGCCTGCAGTTTCGCGCTGGTCGCTCGGCAGAGGCGCTCAAGGCCTTTCAACAGGCACTGGCAATCGGCCCTGCTACCGCCGAGATTCATAACAATCTCGCCTCAGCCTACTTCTCGGCCCAGCAGCCGAAGAAGGCGATTGAGCACTTTGAACTCGCACTCAAGTTGGACCCGAATCACAAGTTGGCAAGGGAGAATCTCTCCCGCATCCGCGGTGCCATCGAGCAGCCGTAGTTCGTAAAATAGGATCGGGGCTCCGTGCCCGTCGCAGTAGTAGAGACGAGCACGAAGCCCCGTCATATTTGATCAGCCATTGAATTCGCGCCACGCGCCTGCAACTTTCTGTGATTGGTATCGTACTGGAATTCGGAGGTGACGAGATGACGCGTACGTTCTTCGTCGATACGGTCCAGCAGGGGTGCCTACGCAAGACCCTCGAAGTCCTCGGCAAGGCCTACGGACCGCTGGCTTCCGGAGCCCCCATGGTTGATCCGGATGGCGAGAGTATCAGCATTGTGGTGAATTTGGCCGGTCAGCTCCGGGCCAGCGGCCCGTGGGCTGTGACGCGTGAGTTTTCCCCGCTTGCCGTGCCCAAACCAAGAGACCGCGCACCGACTTTCGGCCCTGCCTGCACTGGCAGCCGCGGCTGGTGACCGATCGTTTGGGCCACGAGGAAACGCGATTCAGGCTGAATGATGCCGCCAGCGCCTTCCGCATCATTGCCGAAGGCAATACCTGGGATGGTGCAGTGGGGCGCGGTGAACCCGTCGTGCGCCCACAGCCCCAGCTGGATGTTGCAGCCTAGGCTCCCACGCTTCCGCTTGCAGGCGGTCGCATTCAGCTGCCCATCACAATGCAGAACTACGGCCAATCTCAACTCCCAAGCTGCACGGTCCAGATGCAACGCAAGGGTGAAGAGGTCCAGACTATCCGCGACCCGGTCGAACTGCCTGCCGGCGAGACTAAGGCCGTACGATATGACTGGACGGTTCGCGAGGGGCATGAGGCACTGCTTGTGCTGACAAGCGCTGGAGATCTCGAGGATCGGCGCGTGCTCAAACTGCCCAGCAAGGCGCTCGGCTAGCCGCACGAATATAGCACGAGTGGCGTGTTTACCCGCGAGATCGCTGTGCCGCTTGCCCTGCCCGAGCGGTCACTCACAGATCTTGAACCCACGCTCAGTTGCTACACGTCGGCGCTCGACCAGGCGAGTGAAGCGCTTAGCGGCATGCTCCGCGAGCCGCATGGCTGTTTCAAGCAGACCAGCGCCACCAACCACCCGAACGTACTCATTTTCCAGTACTTCAAGCAATTTCCAGAGCACGCGGATCCAGAGCTGATGGCATTCTCCCAACGTTTTCTGACCAGCGGCTAGGAGCGCCTGGCCGGTTCCGATTGCAGCAAAGGTGGGGTCTCCATGTACGGAAAATCTTCCCCGAGCCCGATGCAGACAGCGTTGGCCGTTCTGCAGTTGACCGATATAGCGAAAATTCACGAGGCTGTTGAGCCGAAAGTGATCGAACGCGCACGGGCCTTGCTGCGCGGCCTCCGTCAACGCGACGGCTCCTTTACTACGAGCGCTTGTTGAGTCTGGCGCCACAGGCCTGCATGGGGCTGGCTGATGACTCCGCGCCGCGGCGGGCATTTCGGCGGAACACAGGCGACGGTACTGGCCCTGATCGCCCTCTTGAAGGTGGGCGGTGAGCGGCTCACTTGGTGATTTCCCGGTGCACGTAAATGGCGCGGCACCGATCATCATGGATCTCGAGCAGACCGATCGACACTCCCTCTCGATCCAATACGGCCGGAACGTGATCACCTTGCTCAGCGAGAGCGCCGCGCCAGTTCCCTTTCAGTTTCACGTCCAGACCAGATTGCGAATTCCGCAAAACTCGATCAGTTCAAACTTGCGCCTCGAGTTCCAGGGCCCCACGACTGCCAATCTCGCCGAATTGGTGGAATGGAAACTGATACTGCGCAATACTGGCAAGATCGCGTTACCGAATGTGGTGGTCGAGCTTGGGGCGCCAGCCGTGCTCTTACGGCAGGTCGCACGCCCGGTTCGCCGCACCTTCCGACATTCAGGTCCCGGCGGAGTAAGCTATATGGCCGTGGTACCTCAGGCGCGAAAGGCGAGTCTCAATACGCGGATACCATGGAGTTGGTCCTTTTCACCAGCGCCATGCCTGGGATCGGCACGAGCCGCAAGGACTACTTCTATTCGAACCCGCTGCCGGTGAACGCAGCTGGCTGCGAGGAAACCGAGACCGAGTTTTTTACCCGCACAGGCTACGTCGAATGTTTCTGTTGTCCGTCGAATCTGGTACGGACCATCGCCAAAGTCTCCGGCTGGGCCTACAGCCTTGCGGACAATGGCGTGGCCGTGAATCTCTACGGGGGCAATACCCCCGATACCACGCTGATAGATGGCTCTGCGCTAAAGCTTAACCAAGAGAGCGCACATCCCTGAGACGGGCAGGTCAAGATCACCATCGATACCTGCAAGGCTGAGCCGTTCTCCCTGATGCTGCGGACCCCAGATTGGGCAGAAGGCCGCCACTGCCCTCCAACCATGGTCGTTAGCTCACCAGACCGTCTGCGGTCAGTGAAGTCAGTCGCTTGCGCAGTTCGCCAGAAACCAGCGATGAATGGCGAGGTCCTCGGTCAGTTCCGGGTGAAACGTCGTCGCCAGATGGCGACCGTTGCGCACCATCACTGGAATGCCTTTGTGTTCGGCCATAACCTGTGCGTCTCCCGTCTCGATGATACGAGGAGCGCGGATAAACAGGTAGGTCGCACGATGGGCGGGCTCAATCGCGACCGCCAGCTCCGCCGCAAAGCTCTCGTTCTGCGCGCCATAGGCGTTGCGCTCGATCACCATGTCCAGAAGCCCCAGTGAGCGTTGTTGCGGATTTCGCACTTCGCGCGCCATGAGAATGCTGCCGGCGCACACGCCCCAGACCGACTTGTGCGCAGCGAACAGCACCAGCGCCTGCCACATCTCGCTGGACGCCGCGCGTAGCATAGTCGAGCTTTCGCCGCCGGGAATCACTAGCGCGTCGAGCCCGCTCAGCTGGCCTGGTTCCAGCACTTTTGCGGTCTCCGCACCGCATGCTGCGAACTTCGCAGCATGCGGCTCAAGGCAGCCTTGCAGACCAAGCAGGCCGATCTTTTTCGTCACTACCAGCCGCGGCCAGCGAGCCGCTCGGCAGCGGGGATCGACTCCATGGTCAGGCTTGGCATGGCCTCGCCTAGATTGCGGGAGGCTTCCATCACTTTGGCTGGGTCGTTATAGTAAATCGTTGCTTCGACAATCGCCCGGGCGAACCCCGGCGGATCGGACGAACGAAAGATTCCAGACCCAACAAACACCGACTCGGCACCAATTTGGCGCAAGAGTGACGCATCAGCAGGAGTCGCGACGCCGCCAGCGGCAAAATTTGGAACTGGAAGCTTGCCGTGCTCAGCCACATACTGCACCAAGTGCAGCGGTGCTTGCAGATTCTTGGCCGCTGCGTACAACTCAGCGCTGTCCATCTGGGTCAGCTTCTTTATCTCTTGAACGATCGTGCGCATGTGCCGCACCCCTTCGACGACGTTGCCGGTACCAGCTTCGCCCTTGGTGCGAATCAGGCAGGCGCCTTCGCTGATGCGTCGAAGTGCCTCGCCAAGATTGGTGGCGCCACAGACAAACGGTGCGTCGAACAGCGTCTTGTCCACGTGGTTGTCGTCATCCGCAGGCGTCAGGACCTCGCTTTCATCGATAAAGTCGATGCCCAGCGCCTGCAAAACCTGCGCTTCGGCAAAATGACCAATCCGGCACTTGGCCATGACTGGGATCGAGACTGCTTCCTTGATCCGGGTGATCATCTCCGGGTCGCTCATCCGCGCCACGCCGCCCTCCTTGCGTATGTCGGAAGGCACGCGCTCCAAGGCCATGACTGCGCAGGCTCCGGCTTCCTCAGCGATCTTCGCCTCTTCGACATTCGTGACGTCCATAATCACGCCATTACAGAGCTGGCGTGCCAGCCCTACATTCAGCTGCCTGCGTTCCTCGGTCATCGATCTACCTTCTAAATTCGCACGTGTTTGATGCATCTGGAAAAAACGGTACTAATAGTCGCTGCAGTCAAATTTTCCCTCGCAATTCCCCTATGTCCACTCCAAAAATATTCGATGGCGCCCGTGATGCCTGGCTACTGCAGTCGGATGAGCAGCTTTTGCGCGACTGCCGGGTGGACAGCTACCGTGGCTCTGGTCCGGGCGGGCAGCACCGAAACACGTCCGATACCGCCGTGCGGCTGACTCATCAGCCGAGCGGGGCAATCAGTACGGCCAGTGAGCGACGGTCCCGCAAGCAGAATCATGCAGCAGCGGTCCAGCGCCTCCGGCACCAAATTGCGGTCTGCGTGCGCTGTTCGCCCGCAATCGCCCCTGAGAAGCCCAACTGGCAGCTGTCCCTGGCAAACCCGGCCTATCCGCTGCTGATTGCTCACGTTTTGGATGCCGTCCAAGAGGCAGAGGGCGCCGTGGGCGACACAGCCCGCGCCATCGGCCTTTCGACCGGGAAGCTAATCCGCCTGTTGCACCGTGACTCAGCCGTTTGGCAGGCCGTCAATCGCGTTCGCGCCGAGCACGAGCTGCATCCTCTGAAGGCCCCTCACCGTTGAGCACAAGCGATGCCCCGGCGATCGTCGACGAAGCTTCCACGCGAGCCGTGCGCCAAGGTGCCAGCGTTACTTACTGACTGCCCGGTCCCGATGGCCTGAATGTCCGCCTGCGCGTCGCCGGTGAGCAGCGCGACTTGTTGCATGTGCCTTGCGCGCTTGGGGCCCAATGCGTAACCAGACTGAAGGGGTTGGCCAAGCTGCTGACCTCTCAGCCCCGAATCTCGCAGGACGGTGCGCTTTGTCACACCTGCGGAGATCGTGCAGTAGCCCCACGCGTTTCCACGCTTTCCACCTCGGATCGCGAGCGCGCCACTGGGCGGGTGCACCGTGCTATGCTTACCGAGCGCTAACTCGCGGACCTTGGTTTTTAGCCGGAGATCCTGCGCACCATCGAAAGCTGGCTCAAGCTGCCCGGGGGTCTGATCATCCTGCCTGTGCCTACAGGTTGTGGCAAGACCACGACTATCGATGCCATGGTGCGCGAGTTGCTGCGGCTCAATCAGGACCCGGCCAGCGTCATCACCCTAGAAGACCCCATCGAAGCAGAACTGCGTAGCGTTCCCCAAATGCGCGTCGGGCAGCTCAGCGATGGCGACGACTGTGGCTACGCTGCCGCTCTGCGCTTAGCGTTGCGCCAAAATGCGAAGGCGCTGCTCGTCGGATAGATGGGTGTTGGTGGCTACTGCGCTCACCGGCCACCGCGTCATCACCACATCCCACACTGCCGACATTGCCTCCGTCTATGCGCCCATTCTTCATCAGGGCTTCGAGCCTTTTCTGGTCTCTGCCGCCATCACCGAGGTGATGACCCAACGGGTGATACGCGGCGCGGCTAGGGTCGTGCCGCGAG
>DMTJ01000421.1 GCA_003477185.1 Lentisphaeria bacterium | reverse complement strand
CGCCAGAAGATACGGTCATGCCCACCGGCTGAATGGCCGCCGTTGTCACTACTGAACACAACCAGCGTGTTGGCATCGATGGTCAAGGTCTTCAGCAACGCGAGGAGTTCACCGACCTGATTATCGAGATTCTCCATCATGGCAGCATAGCCGGCGATGGGATTGACCACTTCTGGGCACGGCTCATTATTGCCTGCGCCATAGCGACTGATCTTGCCGTCGAACTGAGGAAATACCTTGCGCCATTTCTCGTGCAGCTCTTTCGGCGCGTGCATCGCCGCGTGAGGAATCGCCACTGGCATGTAGCAGAAGAACGGCTGCTCTTGCTCAGCGTTCTTTTTGATGAAGGCGAATGCCTTCTCCACCATCACATCGTGGACGTAGGTGCCCTCCGGCACATCAATCAACTCACCGTTTTCGACCATATGTATGGGAAAGTAGGTATGGGCCGTGCCCTGCGTTTCCCAGCAGTAGAACACATCGAATCCATGACGCAAAGGATTTTCATCGGTCTTTGCGTGTGTGGTTCCCAGTCCCCATTTGCCATACATCCCGGTGGCGTAGCCAGCGTTCTTGAATACCTTCGCCAAGGTCGTCATCTGCGGATCTAGTGTTCTGACTCCACCCGCATTCCCCCGGCATGTAGCATGCCCCGGGTGCTGCCCAGCCATCAGGGAGAAGCGGGAAGGGGAACAGACCGTGTTGCCGGAATAGAAGTCGGTAAATGTCAGACCTTCAGAAGCCAACCGGTCGATATTCGGCGTCTTGAGCTTCTTCTGCCCATAGCAGGAAAGGTCGCCATAGCCCAAATCATCTGTCAGGATGAAGATGACGTTGGGGCTCGAATTTGTTTCTTCGGCCAGGCAACCCAACGACAGAAATGCTGTAGCCAGTAGTCCGATCATAAAGGCTGACAAGAAAGCCGAATTGGGTGCGAAGACGGGAGTGCGTCCTCCGTTGGAGCTGTCTGAGGGGGTCTTACTATTTTTGAGTTGGGATCGGGGCATCGCCGCCTCGCTTCATCATCTCGGGATATACGTCATCCCACCACTTCTCGTATGAGGCAGTGAGTCGCTGTTGCAGTTCGGGCATGGCCGCCGACAAGCTCGAATTGCAGCTTGGATCCTTCCTTGCATCGTAGAGTTCCCAGCCGTCTGTCACAGACCAATGAAAGGCGCTGCTCTCCTTTGTTGAGGTGTATACGGCGGGACCGATCGTGCCCTTTTGGGCGGCTCGCCCTCTGGCACAAACGCCCTCTCTACAGGGGCAGGTATCGATGCGAATGGCCAAGTGGTTCCCCTGGCGCACCGCTGCCTGGATGTGTTTGTGCTGCTCCGCAAAACCGCTCTCCCAGCGCGCCCCATGGAGAAAGAGCATCCGATCGCGCGGAAACGCACCGCCCGCCGACTTCAGCAAGTCGACGAGGCTGTAGCCATCCAACTCCGCAGCAATGTCCTGCGGAATCTCTGCTCCGGCGATCTCAGCCAGTGTCGGAAACACATCCACGTAGCCGGTGAGCGCATGCTCCGTGCGCGGCTTCAGCGTTCCGGGCCAGCGCCAATACGAAAAGGCCCGCGTTCCACCGGGCCAGACCGAGGTCTTGGTGCCGCGCATGCCGGCGTTGTACAGCTCCACGCCCACCGTACCGCCATTGTCATTCATCAGGATGACCAACGTCTCCTTGTCGATTCCAAGCTCGTGGAGCTTCGCCATGATCCGGCCGACGTTGTCGTCGATGTTCTCGACCATTCCGCAGTAGGCCGCTTCCTGCTCCGTCATCTTGCCAACAAAGCGTTCCTTGTACCTGCCCGGAGCCATGACCGGTGTATGTGGCGTGACAGTCCACATGAAGTAGCAGAAGGGCTTGCTGTTGTCCGCGGTCACCTGCTCTGTCATGGTCTTGAGGAGTTGATCCGTGAGAATGTCCGGTGAGAATCCCTGAATCGGGTCACCCTGAGGTTTATTGTTGATGAATACCGTCGGGTCCCAGTACATCATTGTCGGACGAGGTGGCGGAGATTCCGTGCGGAGATACAGGTCGTATCCACGCTTATCAGGAGAGGGCCCTCCTAGGTGCCACTTGTTGAACAGGGCCGTTGCGTAGCCCTGCTTCTGCAGGAGCTGCCCGATCGTGGTCCGCTCTGGGCTTAGCTGCTGTCTGTCCCCGGGCTTAGTATGGGTGACGCCGCTCTTGAACTCGTGCATGCCCGTCTGCAAACCAGCCCGAGTCGGCGAACAGCTCGGCGCGACATGGAAGTTCTCGAGCCGCACGCTCTCGTTCCGAATCTTATCCATGTGAGGTGTCCTGAGATGCGGATGCCCATTACAGCTGAGATCGGCGTACCCCTGATCATCAGTGAGAATAAACAGAATATTTGGTGCACTCGACTTCACCGGCTCAGCAGCTATGCCGGCTGTAAGCGTGCCAAGCAGGTAGACTGCTCCGATCATCAGTATCGCGGGTTTCATGTGTGTCCTCGTTGTAAATGGCTTGATGCTCGCGCATCTCGCTGCATCAGTCGTCCTTTGGGAAGACTGATTTCCCGAACTGCGTAGATGGCAGCTAAATTACCACGGGAATCGCCATTTGGGCATACCTCATTGCGCCAAATCTGTCCCCCTATTAATCACGTCCCTGTCGGCAAAGAGCGCTATGGGGTCTGTTTCCCCAACACACGCGTGGGTACTCCTGCTCGCCGGGTCGACGTCACGCTCCTGTGAAAGTTGGACTGCGTCTTGTAGACGACCGCTGCAAGCGCACGCTATGGGACCGATGGAGCCATCATCGGTTCCAAGGCTTTTGTGATGGATCTGAGTGCGGATGTGGTGGGGCAAGAGCGAGCGAGTAAACGACGGGTATGGGCGTGGGTTTCTCTCGGAAGGGACGGCACTGTATTCGCTACGCCAATTACGAAACGTGGGCCCTGCCTCGGAGTAGAGCCAATTCCACATCGCGGTAGCGATATGCACCCGCTCCGAGCTTTTGTCCTACTAACATCGCCACCGTGTGACTAATTTAATACGGCGGTGCCGGAGAGAATCATCTCCCGGATCTGTCGCCATTTGCCCCTAAGGGCGTGTTGCATGAGGGCGGCTCGCCTAGTCGGAGTCGAAGGTTATCCCCCTTAGCGCATCTCCAGCAGGTGCATCGGGGGCGTCATTGAATGCTCCTCTATCAAGCGTGCGCGATCGACTGGCGGTCGGCGGCGCAGCGGAGGGCGGCTGAGTCGCTTGCCGCCCAGCTTCGAGCTCCCCAAGCTGGTGCGCTAGTGCCTCAAGGTTTAGTGATGCTGGTGCAGCCTTATCGGAACTCCCCCAGAGACTTGGATCTCGGGGGGCTTGGGCTTTGTCTGCAGCGACGCTCCGCGTTCTACGGTCAAGGTAAACTCGCCATCGGAACCAAGCGCTTGCTGAGAGAGAGGAGCGCCTGCTAGCCTTGCATTTACAGAGAACGCAGGTTGCGCAGCAATAATGTTGGCCTTGTCCAGAAGCGTAGGGGCAGGTCAAACATCGACCAAGTCCAGCGTGGCCCCGACGCCGTTGATG